>NZ_JBEYSJ010000008.1:104722-107191 GCF_040704195.1 Amycolatopsis sp. NPDC047767 | reverse complement strand
GGCGAGCGGCCGACCCCACGCAAACACTGCGCCGCGCAAGACGACCCGAGACGTCGCAACAGAACAGCGCCACACTCGCGGCACCACGCCACCACGGAAAACCGCTGTTCGGCGCGCGATCATCACCACGCCGCACCACGCACCGCGGCACGCGACAACGGCACCGCGCAAACGCTGCGCCGAAGGAGGCAACCCGAGGTACAGCAGGAGCACAGCGCCGCAGTCGCGGACCGGCTACGAGTCGCAAAGTGGCTGTTCGCCGTGCGCGGGCATTGCCACCGGCGCCACTCACCCGCGACCGCGCTCGAACGCCGCGCCGAAGGAGCCGCCCCGAGACGGCGGGGGTCCAGGCCCGGCGCCGTGAGGGGTCGTCGGCGCGGCGGCAGGATGCGGTCGTGCGCGAGTCGGCATCGTCCAGGCTGGGGGCCGGGTCAGGAGAAGAGCGTGTCCAGTTTGGCGCGGACGCGGTCCATGTCCTCGCTGTACTTGAGGACGGCGCCGAGGGTGCGGGCGGCGGTGGCGGCGTCGAGCTCGTCGCGGTCGAGGGCGAGGAGGGCGCGGGCCCAGTCGAGAGATTCGGCGACGCCCGGGGGCTTGAGGAGGTCCATGGCGCGGAGGCGGTGGACGGCGTCGGCGACCTGGCGGGCGAGGGTTTCGCCGATGCCGGGGATGCGGCGGCGCAAGATGGTGATCTCGCGGGCGAGGTCGGGGTGCTCGAGCCAGTGGTAGAGGCAGCGGCGTTTGAGGGCGTCGTGGACCTCGCGCGTGCGGTTGGAAGTGAGCACGACGAGCGGCGGCTGCTCGGCGCGGACCTCGCCATATTCGGGGATCGTGACGGTGTACTCGTCGAGCAGCTGGAGCAGGAACGCTTCGAACTCGTCGTCGGCGCGGTCAATCTCGTCGACGAGCAGTACGCACGGCGCGGTGGTCAGCGCCTGCAGCAGCGGGCGCGCGAGCAGGAACCGCTCGGTGTAGAGCGAGCGCTCGGCGGTGTCGGCGTCGAGGCGGCCGCCGTCGGCGGCTTCGAGGGCGCGCAGGTGCAGGAGCTGGCGGGGGAAGTCCCACTCGTAGAGGGCTTGCGCGGCGTCGATGCCCTCGTGGCACTGCAGGCGCACGAGCGGCAGGTCGAGCGCGGCCGAGAGAGCCAGCGCCAGCGACGTCTTGCCCGTCCCGGGTTCGCCTTCACAGAACAATGGGCGGCGCAGGCGCAGGGCGAGGAACCCGGCGGTCGCCAGACCCTCGTCGGCGAGGTACCCGGTGGCGTCGAGCGCGGCGGTGAGCTCTTCGGGCGAGGCGAGGGACTCGGTCACGCTCCCGATCGTAGGGCTCCCGGGCGGGGTTGCGCCGGTCATCCCGCCGTCTTCGGGGTCCGCCCCAGGTCAGCGGGCCGGTCGACGTCCTGCCCACTGCCCAGATCCCCGCACTCGACGAGCACGACGTCCCCCCGGCCCCGCAACCAGTCCCGCGCCCCGCGGTCCCCCTGCGCCGACGCGGCGACCTCGCCCCACCACCGCCGCCCGAACAGCACGGGATGCCCGGGTACGCCGTCGTAGGCCGCGCGAACCACGGCCGTCGGCGAAGCTTTCGCCATTACGCGCGCCAACGCCGCCGCCGGCACCCACGGCAGGTCGACCAGATGCACGAGCACCGCCACGGGTGCGGTTTCGCCGTCCGGGAACTGTCTCGCCAGCGCCGCCAACCCCGCCTTCAGCGAGGCACCCATGCCGCCCTCCCAGCCGTCGGCATAGATCGCCTGACTCGGGTCGGGCAGCAGCTTCGTCACGTCCTCGGCCGCCGCCCCGACCGCCACCCGCACCGGGCCACACCCGGCCTCGGTCAGCGTCCGCAACGCCCGCCGCACCAACGGCTCCCCGTCCAGCTCGACCAGCGCCTTCGGCCCCCCGAACCGCCGCCCCGCCCCGGCGGCGAGCAACAACCCGGCCACGCGCGGAGCCGCACCGGTAGCCGACCCACGCACCGCGGCTGGCGACTCGTGCGCCGCGGCCTGCGCCCGCCCCGGCGCAACCGCACCGAATTCGGAGGGACCCGCCACCCACCCGGCCGCCATCGCATCCCCAGCGCTCGAACCGGCTCCCGCCACCCGCGGCGTGTCAGCCGAATCGGCTCGTGGCACGCCCGCGGCCGGTGACTCGCGCGCCGCGAGTTGAGCCTGCGCCCCATCCGGCGCAACCACACCGGCACGCGACCTGCCCACTGCAGACCCAGCGGGCGCCGCATCCGCAGCGCCCGAACTCGCTGCGGGCACAGGCGGCGTATCAGCCGAGCCAGCTCTCAGCACACCGGCCGCGGTCGGCACCCCATCCGGCGCAACCACACCGACATCCGACCGGCCCACTGCAAACCCGGCCGGCGCCGCATCCGCGGCGCCCGAACTGACTGCGGGCACAGGCGGCGTGCCAGCCGAGCCAGCCCCCGCCGCGGCCGGCGCCCCAACCGCCGCAACCACAC
>NZ_JBEYSJ010000008.1:72178-104624 GCF_040704195.1 Amycolatopsis sp. NPDC047767 | reverse complement strand
ACCGGCACCCGACCTGCCCATTCCAAACCCAGCAGGCGCCCCACCCGCAGCGCCCGAACTCGCTGCGGACACAGGCGGCGTGCCAGCCGAGCCAGCCCCCGCCGCGGCCGGCGCCCCAACCGCCGCAACCACACCGGCACCCGACCTGCCCATTCCAAACCCAGCAGGCGCCCCACCCGCAGCGCCCGAACTCGCTGCGGACACAGGCGGCGTGCCAGCCGAGCCAGCTCTCAGCACACCGGCCGCGGCCGACGCCCCATCCGGCGCAACCACACCGGCACGCGGCCGGCCCACCGCAGACCCGGCGAGCGTCGTCGCGGCGGCTGATTCGCGCGGCGCCGCGGGCGGGCCGGTCGGCTGCTCGCGCGCCGCAGGGCTGGCGAAGCGGGGGTCAGCCACGGGTGGCCTGCGCGGGGCTCGAGCCGGCGAGGTCGGCGGCGATGGCGTGGGCCGTGGCGAGCAGGGGTGGGACCAGGTCTTCGCGGACGGAGTGGGCGGGGGTGCGGCTGGCGTGCGTGGAGATGTTCACGGCGGCGACCGCACGGCCCTGGCGGTTGCGGATCGGCGCGGCGACCGAGCGCAGGCCCTCCTCGAGCTCCTGGTCGACCATGGCCCAGCCCTGCTCGGCGACGTGGGCGAGCTCGGCCTCGAGGGTAAGGCGGTCGGTGAGGGTGTGGGACGTGAGGCGGTCGAGGTCGGTGATCAGGAAGTACGCCTCGAGCTCCGCCGCCGACATGTCGGCGAGCAGCACGTGACCCATGGACGTGGCGTAGGCCGGGAAGCGCGTGCCGACGTTGATGCTCACGGTCATGATGCGCGAGACGGCCACGCGCGCGACGTAGACGATGTCCGGCGGCTCCAGCACCGACACGGAGCTGGATTCCCGCACCTGCGCGGAAAGCCGCTCCAGGTGCGGTTGCGCGACCTCCGACAGCGACAGGCTCGACAGGTACGCGTACCCCAGGTCGAGCACGCGCGCGGTCAGCGAGAAGTACTTGCCGTCCGTGCGGACGTATCCGAGGTCCACGAGCGTGAGCAGGAACCGGCGCGCGGCGGCGCGCGTGAGGCCCGTGATCCGCGCGACGTCGCTGAGCGTGGGGTGCGGTGCCTGGGCGCTGAAGGCCTTGATCACCGCCAGCCCGCGCTCCAGCGACTGCACGTGGTGTGCGCCGCGTTCGGCCGGTTCGTCGGAGTCCATGCCGCGAACCCTATCCGGCGTCGGGGACCTGCGCGGTGGGCTCGCCCAGTTCGGCCAGCGTGCGCTGGGCGATGGCCATCGCCGTGTTCGCCGCGGGCACGCCCGCGTACACGCCGGTGTGCATCAGCACCTCGCGGATCTCCGCGGCGGTGAGGCCGTTGCGGACGGCCGCGCGCACGTGCATGGCCAGCTCGTCGTGGCAGTGCAACGCGGTGAGCGCCGCCAGCGTGATGCAGCTGCGCGTCTTGCGGTCCAGGCCGTCGCGCGTCCAGATCGAGCCCCACGCCGCTTCGGTGATGTACTCCTGGAACGGCTTGCTGAACTCCGTGGTCCGCGCCACCGACGCGTCCACGTGCTCGTCGCCCAGCACCTCGCGGCGCACCTTCATGCCCGCTTCGAAACGTTCACCCGGAACGTCGGCCATCACACTGCCTCCGTGATCTGCTCGAGGATCAGCCGCGTGAACTCCGCCGGCTGCTCGTAGTTGCCCAGGTGCGCGGCCGAAGCGACGACCTCGAACCGCGCGCCCGGAATACCTTCGGCGACGAGCCGGCCGTGGGTGTCGGGCGGAGTCGCGGGGTCGTCGGCGCCGGAGATCACCAGCGTCGGCGTGGTGATCTTCGGCAGGTCGGCGAGCTGGTCCATGCGCTCGATCACGCCGCAGCAGGCCGCGTACCCCTCGTCCGGGCAGTCGGCCACCATCGCGCGCAGGAACGCCACCTCGTCCGGGTGCGACTGCGCGTACGCCGGCGTGACCCAGCGCCCCACCCCGGCCTCGGCGATGGCGCCGGTGCCCTCGGCCCGCACCACCTTCGCGCGGTCCGCCCACATCTGCGGAGGGCCGAGCTTCGCCGACGTGCAGCACAACGTGAGGCTCCGCAACCGCTCGGCTGCGTTGACGCCCAGCCACATCCCGGTCATCCCGCCCAGCGAAAGCCCGACGAGGTGCGCCCGCTCCACGCCCAGATCGTCCAGCAGCGCCAGCACGTCACCGCCGAGGTCGGCCAGCTCGTACGGACCGTCCGGCACGGGCGAAGCGCCGTGGCCGCGCGTGTCGTACCGCACGACCCGGTAGCCGCGCTCGACGAGCGGCGCCACCTGCGGGTCCCACATGCGGTGGTCGCTGCCGATCGAGTTGGAGAACACCACCACCGGGCCGTCGTCCGGGCCCTCGACGACCCGGTGCACCGCCACGCCGCTCACGCCTGTACCTCCAAAGTGGACAGTTTATCGATCAGAGCGCGAAGAAGACCGTCTCGCCCTCGCCCTGCAGCCGCACGTCGAAGCGGTAACCGTCTTCGGTCTTCTTCGCCACGAGCGTGTCGCGGCGTTCGGCCGGCACGCTCGCCAGCACCGCGTCGCCCGAGTTGTCCTGGTCCTCGAAGTAGATCCGCGTGACGACCCGGTTGAGCAGCCCGCGCGCGAACACCGACACGTCGATGTGGCGCGCCTGCTCACCCTGCTCACCGGGCAGGACACCCGGCAGGAGCGTGAGGATGCGGTACTCGCCGTTCTCGTCGGTGGGGCACCGGCCGAACGCGCGGAACCCCGACTCGCTGCGGCCCCGCGGGTCGTCCGGGTGGTCGAACCCGCCCTGCGGGTCGGCCTGCCAGGTCTCGATCAAGGCGTCGGGCACGACCTCGCCCGCGCCGTCGGTGACGGTGCCGCGGATCCAGAACGCGCCTTCGGTGCCCTCGGGCACCACGAACGGCCCGTCTTCCCACGGCAACCCGATCGACAGGTACGGGCCGACGGTCTGCGACGGCGTCGTGAGCAGCTCGCCCATCAGTCCTCGTCCTCCTCGTCCTCGAACACCGACTGCTCACGGCCGCGCACGACGATGTCGAAGTCGAACGCCAGTGCCCACTCCGGCACCGTGCGCTCCAGGTTGAAGCGCGAGATCATCCGCTGCCGCGCCTTCTCGTCGGGGATCGAGTTGAAGATCGGGTCCTGCGAGAACAGCGGGTCTTCCGGGAAGTACATCTGCGTGACCAGCCGCTGCGTGAACGCCGAGCCGAACACGGAGAAGTGGATGTGCGCGGGGCGCCAGGCGTTGTCGTGGTTCTTCCACGGGTATGCGCCAGGCTTGATGGTGGTGAACTCGTAGCGCCCGTCGTCGTCGGTCAGCGCGCGGCCGAGCCCGGAGAAGTTCGGGTCGATCGGCGAGGGCCAGCGGTCGCCGGTGTGGCGGTAGCGGCCGCCTGCGTTGGCCTGCCAGATCTCGACGAGCGAGTTGCGGATCGGCCGGCCGTCGCCGTCGAGCAGCCGGCCGGTGACGATGATGCGCTGGCCCTGCGGCTCGCCGTCGTGCTGGCGGGTCAGGTCGTTGTCGAGCTCGCCGAGGCGACCCGGGCCGAGCAGCGGCCCGGTGACCTCGGTGAGCATCTGCGGGAGCAGCACCAGCGGCTGCGACGGGTGGCGCAGCGTCGTGGAGCGGTACCCCGCGAAGTCCAGTGGGGCGTTGGCGTCCTCCGGCTCCCGCGGGTAGCGGGGCAGGCGGAGATCGGTGGGAGCGGCCACGTTTCCTCCTATCCGGTCGGTGGTTTCAGAGCAGGGGTGTCACTGGCGTTCGAGGACGACGGCGAGCCCCTGGCCCACGCCGATGCAGATCGCGGCGACGCCGTAGCGCCCGCCCGTCTGCTGCAGCCGGTAGGCGAGCGTGCCGAGGATCCGGCCGCCCGACGCGCCGAGCGGGTGCCCGATCGCAATGGCCCCGCCGTGGACGTTCATGAGCTCGGGGTCGAGCTCCTTCCACTCCTTGAGGCACGCCAGCGACTGGGCGGCGAACGCCTCGTTGAGCTCCACGGCCGCGACGTCGCCCCAGCCGATGCCGGCGCGCTCCAGCGCGATCTCGGCCGCGCGGACCGGACCGACGCCGAAGATGTTGGGCTCGACACCCGCCGCACCGCGGCCGGCGATCCGGGCCAGCGGCGCCTTGCCGAGCCGCTTGCCGGCGGCCTCGTCGCCCAGCAGCACCGCCGATGCGCCGTCGTTGATCGGCGAGGAGTTGCCGGCCGTGACCGTGCCGCCGTCGCGCTTGAACGCGGGCTTCAGCTTGGCCAGCTTCTCCATCGTGGAGTCGGGCCGGATGCCCTCGTCCCGGGTCAGCTCGACGCCCTCGACCGGCACCACGTGGTTGTCGTAGAAGCCCTCGTCCCACGCGCGGGCGGCGTTGACGTGGCTGCGCACCGCGAACTCGTCCTGCTCCTCGCGCGTGATGCCGTAACGCTCGGCGAGGTATTCGGTGGAGTCGCCGTTGGAGATCACGTACTCCTGCGGCATGGCCGGGTTCACCATGCGCCAGCCCAGCGCGGAGTTGTACAGCGTCTGGTTGGCGGCCGGGAACGCCTTGTCCGGCTTGGCCATCACCAGCGGCGCGCGGCTCATCGACTCCACACCGCCGGCGGCGATCAGCGACGCGTCGCCCACCTGGATCGTGCGGCTGGCCTGCATCACGGCGTCGAGACCCGAGCCGCACAGGCGGTTGAGCGTGCCGCCCGGCACAGTCACCGGCCAGCCCGCGAGCAGCGTCGCCATGCGCGCCACGTTGCGGTTGTCCTCACCGGCGCCGTTGGCGTCGCCGAGCAGCACCTCGTCCACAGTGGACGGATCGAGGTCGTTGCGCTCGGCCAGCGACTTCAGCACGGTGGCGGCGAGGTCGTCGGGGCGCACCTTCGCCAGCGCGCCGCCGTGGCGGCCGAAGGGGGTGCGGATCGCGTCGAACAGGAATACGTCGCTCATTCGCCGGCCTTCTTCAGGGATCGGAGCAGGGTCAGTTCTTCGTCCGTGGGCGCCGGGGTGGTCTTGAGGTCCGCCGCCACCTTCAGTTTCCACCCTGTCGCCGCGATCGCCTGCTCGACCTCGATGCCGGGGTGCAACTCGGTCAGCGTGAGCTCGGCGGTCTCCGGGTCGGGCCGCATGAGGCCGAGGTCGGTGACCACCAGCGTCGGGCCCGCGCCACGGAGGCCGAGCTTCTCGCGGTCACCCTTGCCCGTGCCGTGGCCGAACGAGGTGATGAAGTCGACCTTGTCCACGAACGCGCGCGGGCTCTGCCGCAGCACGATGAACACCTCCTTGCAGGAGGCGGCGATCTCGGGCGCGCCGCCCGCACCGGGGAGGCGGACCTTCGGGTCGTGGTAGTCGGACCCGATCACGGTGGTGTTGATGTTGCCGAACTTGTCGAGCTGCGCGGCACCGAGGAAGCCGACGTCGATGCGGCCGGGCTGCAGCCAGTAGTTGAACACCTCGGGCACGCTCACCACGGCGTCGGCGGTGTCGGCCAGCTCGCCGTCGCCGATCGAGAGCGGCAGCCGGGTCGGCTTCGCACCCAGGCAGCCGGATTCGTAGATCAGTGTGAGGTTCGGCGCGTGCGTGCGCCGCGCCAGGTTGGCGGCGGTGCTCGGCAGGCCGATGCCCACGAAGCAGGACATGCCCTCGCCGAGCGCGCGCGCCGCGGCGATGCTCATCATCTCGTCGGAGGTGTACTCGCTCATGCCTTCACCCCGGTCAGCTCGTTCAGCCACTTGGTGAACTCGTCGCGGTCGCGCCCGATCGGGTCCCACGCCTGGTAGGCGGAGTTGTCACGCTCGTAGTAGCCCGCCGCGTACGACGGCTTCGCGCCACCCGGCACCTCGGCGACGGCGGTGACGGCCCACGTCGGCAGCACCAGCGCGCCCGGCTTCGGCTCCAGCTCGTCGACGACCTCTTCCACGGTGACCAGCGACCGCTTCGCCGCCAGCACCGCTTCCTTCTGCACGCCGGCGATGCCCCACAGCTGCACGTTGCCCGCGCGGTCGGCGCGCTGGGCGTGCACGATCGTGACGTCGGGGTTCAGCGCCGGGACGGCAGTGAGCTGCTCACCGGTGAACGGGCAGGTGATCGGCTTGATCGTGTCCGTCTGCGCCGGCAGGTCCGTGCCCGTGTAGCCGCGCAGCACCGCGAACGGCAGGCCCGAGGCGCCGGCGACATAGCGGTTGGCCATGCCCGCGTGGCTGTGCTCCTCGATCTCCAGCGGCACCGGCCAGCTGTGCTGCACGGCGTCGCGGAACCGGTGCAGCGAGCCGACACCCGGGTTGCCACCCCACGAGAAGATCAGCTTGCTCGCGCACCCGGCGCCGATCAGCTGGTCGTACACGATGTCGGGGGTCATCCGCACCAGCGTGAGGTTCTTGCGCCCCTGCCGGATGATCTCGTGCCCGGCCTCGACCGGGATGAGGTGCGTGAACCCCTCCAGCGCGACGGTGTCCCCGTCGTGCACCAGCTCGGCGACCGCCTCGCCGAGCGACAGCACCCTAGCCATCGCGAGCCTTTCCGTCCTGGATCTCGACCGCGCGCCTGCTGACACTCGACAGTGTTCGCATCGCGCACACAAGTTCTTCATATGAACATAGCACGAACCGGCGCCCCGTGGCGAGGCCCCGAAACCCGCCGGAAAACGCCCGGAAACCCGGAAACACGGAAAGGCCCCTCCCCCAACGACTTCGGGGAGGGGCCTTCGGCAGGAAATTCAGCCGACCGTGATCAACCGCGACCCGTGCGCCGGCACCGCGGTCGCCGTCCACGAACCCGAGAACGACCCCAGATCCGCCCGCGCCACCAGGTCACGCACCGCGCGCGAACCCGACAGCCCCAGCGACGACCAGCTCACCGGGATGTTCGCCGCCGAAGAACCCAGGTTGTAGACCGCCACCGCCTGCTTCCCGCCGGGCAGCTGCTTCTTCCACACCTGCAGCGTCCCGCCGGCCACCTGCGCCGGATACGTGCCCGACCGGTCGACGGAGATCACCTCGGGGTTCGTGAGGATGCGCACAGCCGAGTCGTCCAGGAAGTACACGTCACCACCCACGTAGAGCGGCGACGACGCCATCGACCAGAACGTCATCACGCTCTGCCGTTCGGCGTCGTCGAGCCCGTCCTGGATCCCGCTGCCGGTGTTGTTCGAGATCGGCATCGAGTCCAGGTCCGGCCGGTAGCCGGCGTCGAACACGCCCGGCCACGCCGGCAGGTCGTCCCAGCGCTTCTTCACCGAGCTGTCCCACGAAGACACCGTGCCGCAGTAGCACTCCACATCGGTGTCCACGCGCACGCTGTTCGCGTACGGCGCCAGCCCCGGCCCCGCCTCGCGCGGCACCGGCCACGCGCTGGCCGTGAGCCACATCGCGCGCCCGGAGTGGTCGATCGCCTTCGACCACGCGGCGATGTCGGGCACGTTGTCGGCCGTCGTGCCGTCCACCTTCAGGAAGTCCACATCCCACGAAGCGAACTTCGCCACCACGGAGTCGTAGTACTTCTGCGCACACGGGTTGCTGTAGTCGACCTTCCAGTTGCCGCCCCACATGTTCGACGGCGTGAGCGGCAGCACCACGATGTCGCGCGTGTGGCAGGAGGTGCCGGCGATGGGCGCGTTCTTGTCGTAGACCTCCTTGTCGAGCCCGGTCGCCGCGTACAGGCCGATCTTCAGGCCCTTGCCGTGTACGTACGACGCCAGCGGCGCGATGCCGTTCGGGAACCGGCCGGGGTCGGGGTCGGCGATCCCGTTGGCGTCGCTGTGGAACACCCAGTCGAAGTTCGCGTTCCAGCCCGCGTCGAGGTTGATGTTCGTGTAGCCGGCGGACTTGAGCTTCGCCGACACGGCGTCGGCCGCGTCGCGGATGTGCGAGTCGACCAGCCAGCTCGTGCCGTACGTCGGGCGGGTGGACGACTGGACGCTCCAGCTGCTCCAGCCCATGAACGGCGTCACGAACGTGGTCTTGGCCTGCGCCGCGGGCGCGGCGAGGGTCCCGGTCAGGACGAGGACGGCGGCTACCGTCCACAGTCGACGGAGTGTGGACTTCATCGGTCACGCTCCCGGTGGGGTGGGGGTTACTCCTTCATCCCGCTCGCCGCGATGCCGCGGACGATGAACCGTTGCGCCACCAGGAACATCGCCACGAGCGGGGCGATGGTCACGAGCGCGCCGGCGAACAGGGCGGGCAGGTTGATCGTCTGCGCGGTGAGGAAGGTCGAGAGCGCGATCTGGGCCGTCCACGAGGACGGGTCCTGCCCGATGACCAGCGGCCACAGGAAGGAGTTCCAGCTCTCGATGAACATCAGCGCGCCGAGCGAGGCGATCATGCTGCCGGAGTTGGGCAGCACGAGCCGGCGGTACACACCGAGGTAACCGAGCCCGTCGAGCCGGCCCGCCTCCTCGATCTCCGCCGGGAACCGCAGGTAGAAGTTGCGGAAGAGGATCACTGTGAACGCGCTGAACAGGTTCGGCGCGATGATGCCCCACTCCGTGTTCACCCCGCCCATGGCGCCGACGACCACGAACGTCGGCACGAACGTGACCGACTGCGGGATCATCAGCGTCACCAGCACGTAGGTGAACACCGCGCGGCGGCCGGGCACGTTGATGCGGGCCAGCGCGTAGCCCGCCATCGAGCCGAACATCGTGCCCACCGGCGCCGTGATGATGGCGATGACGAACGAGTTGAGCAGCGCGTGGCCCATCGGCACCGACGCGTCGGCGAACAGGTCGCCGAAGTTCACCCACGAAAGCGGGTCCGGCAGCCACGACCACTCGGGCGAGGCGACCTGCGCGCGCGTCATCAACGCGTTGCGCACCATGATGTAGAACGGCAGCAGGAAGATCACCACGAGCACGGTGGCCAGCGCGTACTTCGGCACCCGTCCCCAGCCGCCCGGGCGGCGTTCCCGGACCTTCGCGGGCGCTGCTGAGACACTTCCGGTCAGCACGGCCATGTCAGTCCTTCTTCCCGAAGCCCACGAACTTCCCCTGCAGCAACGTGATCGCCACGATGATCACCGTCAGCAGGAACGCGCCTGCGGAACCGACGCCGTAGTTCTGGTCGCCCAGCGCGGAGTCGTAGAGGTACACCAGCGGCGGCTTCACCGGCGCGGTCGCGGTGCCGGAAAGACCGGTGCCGAACAGGTTGTAGAACTCGTCGAACGCCTGGAACGCCGCGATGAGGATGAGCAGCAGCACCGCCACCGACGTGTTCCGCAGCTGCGGCAACGTGATGTAGCGGAAGGCCTGCCACTTCGACGTGCCGTCGAGCTCACCCGCTTCGTAGAGCGACGGCGAGATCGCCTGCAGGCCCGCGAGGAACAGGATCATGTACAGCCCGACCTGCAGCCACAACCGCAGCGTGACCACCGCGACCCAGTACACCGGCGGGCTCGTCTCCGACAGCCACGCCACGGGATCGGCGCCGAACAGGCCGCCGATCACGTTCGCGACACCCGAGGGCAGGCCGTTGAACAGCGCCATCTTCCACACGAGCGCAGCGACCACGTAGGACACCGCGCCGGGGATGAGGAAGACCGTGCGGAAGAACGCCTTGCCGCGGCGGATGCTGTTGACCAGCACGGCCAGCCCCAGCGACGCGACGAACGTGACCGGCACGATGAACACCGTGAACAGCGCGATGATCAGCAGCGAGTCACGGAACGCGGGATCGGACAACAGGAACGTGTAGTTGTCGAAGCCGATCCAGTTGCCCAGCGAGATCGTGCCGCGCGCGTCGTTGAAGGAGAGCAGGAAGCTCCACGCGATCGCGACGTACTTGAACACGCCGAGCCCGATCACCACGGGCGCGGTGAGCACCGTGAACGCGCCGACCGCGCGCCAGTCCACCTTCCGGCGGCGCCGCTTGGCGGGCGCCGCCGGGGTCCGGGTGGACGGCGACAGGACTGAAGGGGACGAGACGGCCATGTCAGGCGAGCTGCTTGTCGACTTCGGCCTGGGCGCGCTTCGCCGCGTCGCCGAGCTCGGCGGCGGGATCGGCCTGGCCGTTGGCGATCTTCGTGGCGGCCTGGAGGAACAGCGTCGCCGACGCCTTGTTCCACAGACCCGAGTACGACAGCCCGTTCTGCTGCGAGATCGTCACGGCGTCCTTGGCCGCGCCGGACGAGAACTCGGTGGTCTGCGCCGCGACCTCCTTGCGGGCGGGGATGTGGAACCCGTACTTGACGCACCAGTCCTTCTGCAGGTCGGCCTGCTGGATCCACAGCCAGTTGATGAACTTCTTGGCGGCGTCGAGGTTCTTGCTCTTGGCGTTGGCCAGCTGGTACCAGCCGCCGACGCGCGCGACCTGGCGGCCCGCGTCGCCGAACTTCGGCCACGGCACCACGCCGAAGTCGTCGCCGGGTGCCTTCTTGATGTCCGGCAGCGACCACAGGCCGCCCCACTGCATCGCGGTGGCGTTGTCGGAGAACGCGCCGGGGTCGGACCAGTCGGTGGGGTAGCCCTGCAGCAGGCCGCCGGTGTCGTGCAGCTGCTTGAGGCCCGCGATCGCGGCGACGGCCTCGGGGCTGGCGAACGCGATCTTCTTGCCACTGGCGTCGAAGAAGTCGGCGCCCGAGGACCACAGCAGGAGGGTGGCGGCCTCACCGACGCCGTCGGTGCCGACGTAGAGGCCCTTCTGCTTGCCCGTGGTGAGCTTGCGCGTCGCGCCGAGCAGCTCGGCGAACGTCGTCGGCGGCTTGACGCCGGCCGCGGCCAGCACGCTCTTGCGGTAGTACAGCATCATGACGTCGTCGATCGTCTTGACGCCGTAGATCTTGCCCTCGACGGTCGCGGTGTCCAGCGCGGCCTGGGAGAAGTCGCTCTTCACCGGGTCGACGATGTCGTCGAGCGGGGCCAGCAAGCCGTTCTTCACGTTCTGGTAGCGGAAGTCGCCGATCTCGAAAAGGTCGGGCGCGTCCGCGGTGAGCATGGCGGAGTTGAGCTTCGTCTCGTAGTCACCGGCGATCCAGCTGACCTTGATCGCGATGTCCGGGTTGGCCTTGGTGAACTCCTGCGCGTAGCGCTGCACCGCCTGCTGCGTGCCCGATTCGCCGTAGGCGTGGTACCACTGGTTGAGCGTGACCTTCGCCCCGCCCGCGGCACCGGCGTTCTTGTTCAACGGGTCGGAGGTGCAGCCCGCCAGGGCGGCTCCCCCGGCGAACAGCACGGAGCCGACGAGGAAGCTCCTGCGCGACAGGTTTGGGGACGGGGCCATGACTTCTCCTCACAAACGGTCGGACACGAAAAGACTCTGAACGGCGACAGCGGCGGCGCCCCGTGCCCATTCCTCGAACGGCAGCGGCCGGATCACCAGGCCGCACCGCGCGGCACTGCCGAAGGCCTGCTCCGCGAACGTGCGGCGGATCTGGTCCTCGAACAGGTCGTAGGTGGCCACGCCCTCGCCCGAGACGACGACCCGTTCCGGGCCGAAGAGGTTGACCAGCGCGGCGAGACCGAGCCCGATCGCGTGGCCCGCGGTCGCGAAGACGGCCCGCAGCGGCTCGTCCCCGGCCCGCGCCCGCGCGACGGCCTCGTCCAGCGTCAGCGCCGGATCCCCCGCGACCCGGCGCGCACTCGCGACGATCGCCTCGGTCGACGCGATCGCCTCCACGCAGCCCGTGCCGCCGCAGTGGCAGGCCGGGCCGTCGGCTCCCATGCCGGCGACCGGGACGTGCCCGATCTCGCCGGCCACCCCGTGCGCGCCGCCGACGAGCCGGCCGTCGAGCACGAGGGCGCTTCCTATGCCGGTACCCACGGTGACCAGCGCGAACGACGCGGCGCCGACGCCTTCGCCGAACCACTGCTCGGCCACGGTGAGCGCCTTGACGTCGTTCTCGAGCGTGGTCGCCAGGCCCGTGCTGTCCTCCAGCAGCTCGGCCAGCGGCACGTCCCGCCAGCCGAGGAACGGTGAGTAGCGCACGACGCCGGTGTCACGGTCGACGTCGCCGGAGATCGCGACGCCCAGGCAGTAGGCCCGGTCGCGGAAGCTGGTCGCTCCGTCGGGCGCCGAGCCGGCCAGCAGCTCGGCGACGAGGTCGACGAGCGCGCGCACCACGTGGTCCACGTCGTGGCTGGTCAGCGGGTGGTGCTTGGCCACGCGGATCTGGGCCTGCAGGTCGGTGACCACGCCGATCAGGTCGTCGCCGGTGATCTTGACGCCGATGAAGTACTCGCGGTCGGGCCGGATGGCCAGCGGGCTGGCGGGCCGGCCGGCGCCGGGCGCGGTGCGTTCGGCGGAGGCGAGCTCTTCGAGGTAACCGGCTTCGATGAACGGGCGCGCGGCCTTCGTGACGGCGGCGGAGGAGAGGCCCGTGCGGCGGGCGACGTCCACGCGGCTGACCGGACCCTGGGTCAGCACCGTGGTGAACACGGTGGCCGCGGCGGGACTCGTGATCGGCGCCCTTGCCGGTGCACTGCGTGGCATGCGCGGAACCGTACGACGGATAAATTAACTTCGTCAAGAATTTATTTTTCCGCTGGTCATCCCTACGCTCTGACCCATGTCCGTGGAATTCGACGTCGATCACCGGCTGTGGCTGCTCCGGACCCGGGAGTCGGCGTACGCGCTGCGGCTCGACGAAGCCGGCCGGCCGCGGCACGTGCACTGGGGCCCGCCGCTCACGCTGGAGCAGGCCACGCAGATCGCGCGCCGGCGCAACCCCGTGGACTCGAGCTTCGACGAGCCCGGCGACGACCGGGCGGAGCTGGCGACCGAGGGCGGCGCGTTCTTCGGCGCCGCCGGGTTGTCGGTGCGGTTCGCGGACGGGACGCAGGCGCTCGAGTGGGAGTTCACCGGCCACGATGCTTCGGCCGACACGCTGGTCGTCCGGCTGCGCGACCGGCACTACCCGCTGGAAGCCGAGCTGCACTACCGCGTGTGCGGCGAAGTCGTCGAGCGGCACGCGGTCCTGCGCAACACCGGAACCGAGCCGATCTGCTTGCTGCGCACGGATTCCGCGGCCTGGACACTCCCCGGTCGCGACGCCTACCGCATCTCCCACACCACGGGCGCGTGGAGCGCGGAAGCCGCTCTGCTGCGGGAAAACCTGCCTGTCGGCGAGACGACCTTGACCAGCCGGCGCGGGGTTTCCAGCCACCAGGCGCAGCCCTGGGTGATGCTCGACGACGGCACCGCCACCGAAACGCGCGGCGAGGTCTGGAGCACGGCGCTGGCGTGGAGCGGCAGCTGGCGGATCACCGTCGAGCGCGCGCACACCGGGCGCGTGACGTGGACCGGCGGGTTCGGGCACGAGGGCGTGCAGTGGTCGCTGAATCCGGGTGAGACCTGGGAAACGCCCGTGTTCGCCGGGTTGTATGCGCCCGACGGCTTCGGCGGCGCGAGCCGGCGGTGGCACGAGTACGTGCGCGCGTTCGTCCAGCCACACCCCGATGAGCTGCGCCCGGTCGTCTACAACTCGTGGGAGGCCACGGGCTGGGACGTCGACGAGCCGGGACAGCTCAAGCTCGCCGCGATCGCCGCCGAGGTGGGCGCGGAGCTGTTCGTGGTCGACGACGGCTGGTTCGGCGCGCGCACGGGCGACACCTCGGGTCTCGGCGACTGGACCGTGAACCGCGAACGCTTCCCCGACGGCCTCGGCCCCCTCGTGGCCGAGGTGCACCGGCTCGGTATGGGCTTCGGGCTGTGGGTCGAGCCGGAGATGGTCAACCCCGACAGCGACCTCTGCCGCGCGCACCCCGACTGGGTGCTGCACATGCCGCACCGCGCGCGGACCACGCTGCGCAACCAGCTCGTGCTCGACTTCGGCCGGGCCGAGGTCGCCGACTGGGCGCACAAGTGGCTGCACCGGCTGGTCGCCGAGCACGGCATCGACTACCTCAAGTGGGACATGAACCGCGCGTTCACGGAGGCGGGTCCGGGTCGCGTCTGGGTCGACCACGTGCGCGCGGTCTACGGCGTGCTCGACCGGCTGCGCGCCGACCACCCGGCGCTGCGGATCCAGGCCTGCGCGGGCGGCGGCGGGCGCACGGACCTGGGGATCCTCGCGCGCACCGACGAGATCTGGGCTTCGGACAACACCGACGCGGCCGATCGCGTCAAGATCCAGCACGGCTTCTCCCAGGTCCTGCCCGCGGGCGCGATGGCCGCGTGGGTCACCGACAGCCCCAACCCGCTGACCGGGCGCGAGGCACCGCTCGAGTTCCGCTTCCACGTCGCGATGGCCGGCGTGCTCGGCCTCGGCGGTGATCTCACGAAGTGGACCCACGACGAACTGCGCCGCACCGCCGAGCTCGTGGCTCTGTACAAGCAGATCCGGCCCGTCGTGCAGCACGGCTCGGCGTACCGGCTCGCGGATCCGGCCGTCTCCCCGCTCACCGCGGTGCAGTTCGTGCTCGGCGACGACGTCGTGGTGCTCTTCGCCCGGCGCCCGCACGACCACGGCCGGCCGATCGTCACCCCGGTGCTCCAGGGCCTCGACCCGGCCGCGCGATACCGCGATGCGGAAACCGGCTGCGTGCACCACGGTGCGGTGCTGGTGACGCACGGCCTGCCGCTGGAGTTCGCCGGCACGGGGCCCGCGAGCAGGCTCGTCCGGCTGCGCCGCGAACCTCGCTAGAGGGGCGGTTCGCCCACTAGGCTGCCCGACGTGCCCGATCGCCCTCTCATCGCCGTGACGCGCTGGATTCCCGACGACGCGGTGAAGGTGCTCGCCGACGCGGGAGAAGTGCGGGTGTCCGAACTCGACCGTCCGCTCACGCCCGAGGAGCTGCGGTCGTTCGTGGCCGGGGCGTCGGCGATCGTCTCGATGCTGCACGACCGGATCGACGCGTCCGTGGCCGAAGCCGCCGGGCCGCAGCTGGCCGTGGTGGCGAACGTGGCCGTGGGCTACGACAACGTCGACGTGCCGGCGCTGGCCGAGCGCGAGGTGAAGGTGACCAACACCCCCGGCGTGCTCACCGACGCGACGGCAGACCTGGCCTTCGGGCTGCTGCTGGCCGTCACACGCCGGCTCGGCGAGGGCGAACGGCTGCTGCGTGCGCGGCAGCCGTGGTCGTTCCACCTGGGGTTCCTGCTCGGTTCGGGGCTGCAGGGCAAGACACTCGGCATCGTCGGCCTTGGTCAGATCGGCCGCGCGATGGCCACGCGCGCCGCGGCGTTCGGGCTGCGGACCGTCTACTCGGGACGGTCGGCGAAACCGGACTTCGACGGCGAGTTCGTGTCGTTCGACGAGTTGCTGCGGCGTTCGGACTTCATCTCGCTGCACTGTCCGCTCACGCCGGAGACGCGCCACCTGATCGACGCGGCGGCGCTGCGGGCCATGAAGCGCACGGCGTACCTCGTGAACACCACCCGCGGCCCGGTCGTCGACGAGGCGGCGCTGGCCGACGCGCTGGAGGCCGGCGAGATCGCGGGCGCCGCGCTGGACGTGTTCGAGCGCGAGCCCGAGGTCGAGCCGCGACTGCTGGAGCGCGACGACGTCGTGGTCATGCCGCACCTGGGCTCGGCGACCGTGGAGACGCGCACCGCGATGGCCGTGCTGGCCGCCCGAAACGTGACCTCGGTACTCGCCGGAGAAGCACCGCTGACGGAGGTAGCTCTGTGACTCGTGTCGTCATCGCCCCGGACAAGTTCAAGGGCAGCCTCACCGCGGTCGCCGCCGCCGAGGCCATCGCCCTCGGAGTGCGCGACGCGCTGCCCGACGCCGACATCGCCGCCTGCCCCGTCGCCGACGGGGGCGAAGGCACGCTCGAAGTGCTGGAGAACGCGGGCGGCGAGCTCGTGCGGCTCTCGGTGCGCGGTCCGCTGGAGGACCACGTCGACGCGCGGTACGTGGTGCTCGACGGCACGGCCTACATCGAGTCGGCGCGCGCGTGCGGCATCGAGTTCGTGGACCCGACGCCGGAGACGGCGCTGGCCGCGCACACGTGGGGCGTCGGCGAACTGCTCGCGGACGCGCTGTCCCGCGGCGCTTCCCGGCTCGTGCTGACGGTCGGCGGCACTGCGAGCACCGACGGCGGCGCCGGCATGCTCGCCGCACTGGGCGCCGGGGTCTTCGACGCGTTCGACGCCCCCATCGGCCTCGGCGGCGGCACGCTCTCGCGCGTCGCGAAGGTCGAGCTGGGCCCGGCGCGCGAACGACTGGGCTCGGTTCCGCTCACGGTCGCGACGGACGTGACCAATCCGCTCGTCGGCCCGAACGGCGCCGCGGCGGTCTTCGGCCCGCAGAAGGGCGCGCGGCCGCACGAGGTGACGGAGCTGGACACGGCTCTCGGCCGCTGGGCTCAGGCCCTGGTCAACGCGGGCGCGCCGGACATTTCGGCGGTCCCCGGCGCGGGTGCCGGCGGCGGCGTCGCGGGCGGCGCCATCGCGGGTCTCGGCGCCACGGTCGCGTCGGGCTTCGACCTCATCGCCGGCCTCACCGGCGTGGACACGGCCCTGGCCGGCGCCGACCTCGTCATCACCGGCGAGGGATCACTCGACTCCCAGAGCCTGTCCGGCAAGGCCCCCGCCGGCATCGCCGCCCGGGCCGGACGCGCGGGCGTGCCACTCATGGTCCTGGCCGGACGCATCCAGCTCGACGCCGCCGAGCTCGCCAGCCTGGGCGTCGTCGGCAGCAGCGCGCTCATCGACCACGCACCCTCACTGGACCACGCGCGCACCCACGCGGCCGAACTCCTACGCGCCCGCGCCGGCGACCTGGTCCGCACCTGGGTGGCCCGCTGACGGGATAGGGTCCGCGAACGACCACGCTGATCGGACCGGGTCCCAACCCGACCACAGCGCGAGATCGCACCGGTTTCCGGATTGTGCGGTGCGATCGGCCCCGGCCGATCCGACCGCACAATCCGGAAACCGGCTCAAAGGCGATCTCGCACGCCCCGGCGGAGCCGGGGCCAAAGATTCAGCTTTGCTGAGGAAGCACGGCAAAGGCCACGTCGCCGGTTTCGTCCTGCTGGACGTCGAGGACCTTGTCGTCCAGGAGGGCGGCGGCCTGGGGTTCGAGGAAGACCTTCGCGCCGGCGTCGGTGCCCACGACGCGGTCGCCGTCCTGGGGAGAGGGGGCGACGGAAAGCGCGAGCTGAGCGCCCTCGCCTTCCTGCGGGCTCTGGAGGGCGAACCGCAGCCCGCTCTCCTCGGCGCCCTGTTGAGCCGTCAGCGCGGAGATCGCCTCGGCAGCGGCTTCGGTCACGGTCAGCATCTTCGGCCTTCCCTTCGTCGCGGTCGGATGCGATTGGGTTTTCACGCTAGGGGCGCCCGTTCGGCAGCGCAGCGTGAGCGGCGCACCTGCCGAGCAGGCGTGGGACCGGTCACAAACAGGTTTGAAAACCAGGCGTTCTGCCCACGCGCGGGCGGGGGTGCGCGCGGACACGCGAGAACACGGAATAGCCAGGGAGGCCCGCGGGCTGAACTACGTGAGCGGAGTCCCTGTCAGCGGGATCACAAGTGTTCATCGGCTTCATCAGGTTCACAAGTTTGTGAAGCAGAGGTAGCGTCACGATCATGACCACCACCAGGTGGACGCCCCGGCCGCCGCTCTTCCACCGGGACCCGCAGCGTCACCACGAGGACCACGAGCTCGGCGGACACGCCGCCTGGTACCTCGTCGCCGGTGGCGTCACCACGGGTCTGCAGGCCGTGCTCTTCCTGGTGCTGCGCCCCGAGTTCGGCTCGCAGTGGGCGAACCTGGTGGCCATCGCGCTCACCACGGTCGGCAACACCGAGTTCCACCGCCGCGTCACCTTCGCCGGGCGCGCGAGCAAGGCCGGCAAGCGCCACCTGCAGGACTTCCTCACCTTCGTCTTCTACGCCGGATACGGCTCGATCGTCCTGGCCACGCTCGACGCGGTGGTCAGCCACCCGACGGCCTGGGAGGAAACGGCGAGCCTGCTGGCGGCCAGCTTCGTCGGCGGCGTCGTGCGGTTCGCCGTGCTGCGGTGGTGGGTCTTCGCCCACGCCAAGCCCGAAGCGCCTGCCGCGGACCACGACTAACGTCCGGGATCGTGTCGGAAGAGAAGCTCGACCCGCCCCACGGAGAACCTCCCGGAATCGGCCCCCACAGCGGCGGCACCGAACCGGACTACCGGTTCACCCTCGCCAACGAGCGGACGTTCCTCGCTTGGCTGCGCACCGCCCTGGGCCTGCTCGCGGGCGGCGTCGCGGTCCACCAGCTGGTGCCCCAGCCCGCCGTCATGAGCTCGGTGCTCGCCGGGCTGTGCGTGGTGCTCGCGGCGATCCTCGCGGCCGGCGCCTACCCGCGCTGGCGGCGGGTGCAGATCGCCATGCGCGCCGGGCGGCCGCTGGCCCGCAGCGCGATGGTCCTGGTGCTCACCGCGGGTGTGTTCGTGCTGATGGCGGCCGCCGTGGTCCTCGTGATCGTGTCGTGAGCCGGCCCTTCGCCAACGGCGCCCAGCCCGAACGCACCGGCCTGGCCTGGCGCCGCACCGCGCTGTCGGCCGCCGCGTGCGCGGTGCTGCTGATGGGTGCTTCGCTGCGCCACGACGGGCCGTGGGACCTCATCCCGGCGGTGTTCGCGGCCCTCACCGCGCTGGCGCTCGCGGCGATCGGCCGACACCGGGAGCGATCACTCCGCACCGACCCCGAGCCGCCCGCATTGAAACCCGTTCTACCCGCTGTGGTGGCCACCCTCTGTTGTGCTACGGCGTTGTCACTCCTGGTGACGTACTGAGTGGACAGTCTGCACATCCTGCGAGCAGCGAATCGTACTGTGCGTTGACTGGTCTCGTTTTTATCAAGACCACTGCTGCTAACGGGGTATTCGTAGTTGAAATCTGGACTGTCGGCCCGCGAGCCGCATAAGGTTACGGAGCGTCGCAACGGGAGCGGCAACTACCCGATCATCCGGAGTAGCTGCGACCGCAACATCACAGAGTGTTGACCCCAAGACCAGCGACGGTCGCAGGGTCGCCGGGGAGACGACCATGACAGCACCGTCGAAGACGTCCCGCACCGAAGCAGCCGCCGACGAAGCCGACGTCCCAGGCTACGTCACGCCCGAGACGCTGCCGAGGCCCGCGGGACGCCTGACGAAAGAAGATCTCGACCCGCTCGTGGTCGCCGCCGGTCGGGGGGACCAGCGCGCGATCACCGAGCTGCTGCACGTGTTGCGGCCTGTGGTCGCCCGCTACTGCCGGGCGCGCATGGGCGGGCGCGACCTGTCCTACCTCTCGGCCGACGACGTGGCCCAGGACGTGAGCATGGCCGTCCTCAAGGCCCTGCCCGACTACCAGGACCGCGGCGGTTCGTTCCTCTACCTCGTGCACGCCATCGCGGCGAACAAGGTCGCCGACGCCTACCGGGCCGTTGCGCGGGACCGGTCCGAGCCGGTGCCCGAGCTGCCGGAGCGGCCGCTGTCGGGTGGCGGCAACGAGCCCGAGTCGTATGCGCTGCGGCTCGACCTCGGCTCCCGCCTGCAGGAGATGCTCACCCGCCTCGCTCCGCTGCAGCAGGAGATCCTGACCCTGCGCATCATCGTCGGCCTCAGCGCCAACGAGACCGCCGAGACGCTCGGCATCTCCGCCGGCAACGTCCGCGTGACCCAGCACCGCGCCCTGACCAAGCTGCGCGACATGGTCCAGGGCGAAGAGTTCTAGAGCTCCAGCCCGTACACGCGCTTCGCCGTGTACTCGAAGACGTCGAGTCGTTCGGGGTCCGTCAGCGGACCCGTGAGCGACATGGCCGCGTCGAGCACCACCTCGTAGGCCGCCGCCAGCTCGCACACCGGCCAGTCGGAGCCGAACAGCACGCGTTCGGTACCGAACGACGTGAAGACGTGGTCGGCGTAGCGGCGCAGGTGCCCGATCTGCCACTGCTGCCAGTCGGCCTCCGTGACGAGCCCGGAGAGCTTGCACGCCACGTTGTCCCGCGCGCCGAGCGACGCGATCCCGTCAGCCCACGGCTGCCACTCCCCCGCCGCGATGGCCGGCTTCGCCGCGTGGTCGAGCACGAGCCGCAGCTCCGGCAGATGCTCGGCCACCTTCCGCGCCGCCGCGACCTGCGCGGGCGCCACCAGCAGGTCGTACACCAGCCCCGCCGCGCCGACGGCCGCCAAGCCGCGCAGCACGTCCGGGCGCAGCAGCCATTCGGGGTCCGGCTCGTTCTCGACCTGGTGGCGGATGCCCACGAGCGGGCCGAGCTCCTTCAGCCGCGCCAGCCGGTCGGCGACGTCGGGCGCCGTCAGGTCCACCCAGCCCACCACACCGGCGATCACCGGCTCGGCCGCGGCCGTGGCCAGGAACTCCTCCGTCTCGCTCTGGTCGGAGAGCGTCTGCACCAGCACGGTGGCGTGCACGCCGGCCGCGTGCGTGACCGTGCGCAGATCGTCCACTGTGTACGGACGACGGATCGGGTCCATCGCCGCGCCGCCGAGCCACGGGTAGTCACGGCGGGCGGGGTCCCACAGGTGGTGGTGGGCGTCGATCACTGCGGTCCTCCAGACGTCATGGGCCGGCCGACGGCGTCTGCGCGCAGCAGACCGGCGTCGACGAGGTCGGTCCACACTACGGCGGGCACGACCTTGGCCGCGCGGCGCGCGTTCACCGCCACCTGCCCCGCGTCGTGCGCCCCGACGACCACCGATACCACGGCCGGGTGTGAAGCCGGCAGCGCGAGCGCGGCCTCCGGCAGCTCGACGCCGTGGCGGGCGCAGATCTCCGCGATCCGCCGCGCCTTCTCGACGAGTTCCGCCGGCGCGGCCGCGTAGTCGTAGATCGCACCCGGTTCCACGGTGGCGAGGATGCCCGCGTTGAACACGCCGCCCGCGACCACGCCGACGCCGCGGTCGAGGCACAGCGGCAACAGGTCGTCGAGCGCCGGCTGGTTGAGCAGTGTGTAGCGCCCGGCCATGAGCACGTGGTCGAGGTCGAAGCGGCGGACGAACTCGGTGAGCATCGGCGTCTGGTTCATCCCGGCGCCGACCGCGCCGACCACGCCCTGCTCGCGCAGCTGGAGCAACGCCGGGAACGCGCCGTTCACGGCCTCGGTGAAATGATCGTCCGGGTCGTGCACGTACACGATGTCCACGCGGTCGAGGCCGAGCCGGGCCAGGCTGTCTTCCAGCGACCGCAGCACGCCGTCACGGCTGAAGTCCCAGCGCCGCCGGTAGGTGGCCGGAACGTCGAAGCCCTGGTCGTCGCGCTCGCCCGGCGCCGCGGCGTGGGGTTCGAGCACGCGCCCGACCTTGGTGGAGAGCACGTACTCGTCGCGCGGATACGCGGCGAGTGCCGCGCCCAGCCGCCGTTCGGAGAGCCCCAGCCCGTAGTGCGGGGCGGTGTCGAAGTAGCGGATGCCCTCGTCCCACGCGCGCCGCACGGTCGCGGCCGCCGTGTCGTCGTCGATCGCCTGGTAGAGGTTGCCGAGCTGCGCGCCACCGAGCCCGAGCGGGGAGAGCTTCACGTTCACTCCTTCACCGGAAGTTCCCAGACGAGCCCCAGGGCCGTCGAAGTATCGGACCGGCTGTCGTCCGTGTCGAGCAGCCGGTTGATGCGGATCTGCCACTCGATGTCGGCGGGATCGTCGGCGAGCGCGGCCTTCATGGCGTCGAAGTCGTCGACCTCGACGAAGTGGAACAGGTCGAGCCCGCTGCGCCAGATCCGCCACGTGCGCACGCCGGCGCGGCGCAGCGCGGTGTCGAGCTCGGGAGGGATCACGGCGTGCACGGACTCGTACGTGGCCTCTTGACCCGGTTTGAGCCGAGTGCGCAGAGCAACACTTTGAGGGGCCGAGCCGTGGGTCATGTCTCCTCCTGACGAGTTACGTGGCACTCTGTGTTCAGAACACCGAAACATCCGAGGTCTCTTGAGGGAGGGCGGTCTCGATGCCCGTCACCGATGTCGCGATCGACAAGATCAAGGACATGATCATCTCGGGGGAGCTCGCGCCGGGCGACCGGCTGCCCAAGGAAGCCGAGCTCGCCCAGCGGCTGGGGCTCTCGCGCAGCTCCCTGCGCGAGGCCGTGAAGGCGTTGTGCCTGATCAGGGTGCTCGACGTGCGCCAGGGCGACGGCACGTACGTGACCAGCCTCGAGCCGAACCTGCTGCTCGACGCCATGACGTTCGTGGTCGACTTCCACCGCGACGACACCGTGCTCGACTTCCTGGCCGTGCGCCGGATCCTCGAGCCGGCCGCCACGGCGCTGGCCGCGCTGCACATGAGCAAGGACGACATCACCGAGCTCGGCGCGCTGCTCGACGAGCTCGCCGACGCACCGACGGTGGAGGCCCTCGTGGCCAACGACCTGCAGTTCCACCGCAAGATCGCCGACGGTTCGGGCAACCCCGTGCTGTGCTCGCTGCTCGACAGCCTCTCGGGCCCCACGGCGCGGGCGCGGATCTGGCGCGGCCTCACGCAGGAAGGCGCGGTCGCGCGCACGCGGGAGCAGCACACGGCCATCTACGAGGCCATCGCCGCCCGTGAGCCGGAGCTGGCCCGGTCGTGGGCGACCGTGCACGTCGCGGGCGTCGAGCAGTGGCTGCGCAGCACGCTCACGCAGACCGAGACGGAAGAGCCGGGCGAGCCCGCGGCCGCCGCCTCCTGAACGACGCCGAAGTTCCGTGAAGGGCCCCTCGAAGGACATCGAATCCGTCGCGGGACCCTTCACGAAACGGCGAGAAGGTCGGATGATCACGGCCCAGCCGCC
This sequence comes from Amycolatopsis sp. NPDC047767, assembly GCF_040704195.1. Taxonomy (NCBI): domain Bacteria; kingdom Bacillati; phylum Actinomycetota; class Actinomycetes; order Pseudonocardiales; family Pseudonocardiaceae; genus Amycolatopsis; species Amycolatopsis sp. NPDC047767. The sequence goes on along the minus strand of NZ_JBEYSJ010000008.1, from coordinate 82,021 downwards.
GATCAGGTCTGCGGCTTTCCGCCGGCGTAGCGGCTGATGATCAGAGCGATCAGGATGATGCCGCCGTAGATCGCCTTCAGCCATTCCGCGGGCACCTGCGCGATGCGCAGCAGGCTGTCCACCGACTGCAGGAGCAGCACGCCGGTCAGGGCGCCGACGAGCGTGCCCTTGCCGCCGTCGAGCGAGACGCCGCCGATCACCGCCGCGGCGAAGACCTGCAGGATCAGGCCGTCACCCTGGTCGGCGCCGAGCGCGCCCACGTAACCGGTGTAGGCCAGGCCGCCGATCGCGGCCAGCACACCCGCGACGATGAACACCGCCCACGAGATCCGGTCCACCCGGATGCCCGCGGCGCGTGCGGCTTCGCGGTTGCCGCCGATCGCGTACAGCGAGCGGCCGACGCGGTGGTAGCGCAGGCCGAGCCCGAAGAGCAGGAACAGCACCGCGGCGAGCCACACCGACATCGGCAGCCCGGCGAACGTCGTCGTCGCCAACGCCGTGAACGCGTCGAGCTGGTCGAACAGCGTCTTGCCGTTGGTGGAGCCGATCTGCGTGCCGCGCAGCACCGTGAGCATCGCCAGCGTGACGATGAACGCGTTGAGCTTGAGCTTCACGATCAGGAAGCCGTTCACCAACCCGATCAGCGCGCCGACCACGGGGATCGCGAGCAGGCCCAGCGCCGCCGGCCAGCCCGTGCCGAAACCCGACGACGTCGCCGGGATCACCAGCATCGCGCCGATCGCGGGCGCGATGCCCATCGTCGATTCCAGCGACAGGTCGAACTTCCCGGTCAGCAGCACCAGCGACTCGCCCAGCACCACCAGCGACAGCGCGGCGGCGGCCGAGAGGATGCTGATCACGTTGTCGAACGTGAAGAACGAGTCGCTGATCAGCCCGCCGATCACGAACACGACCACGAGCGCCGGCAGCAGCGCCAGCTCGCGCAGCCACAGCGACTTCCGCCGTTTCGGGGGCGCCGCGGGCAGCGCCGTCTGCGGATCGCTCATCAGCTCAGTCATGGAGCCCGACTCCTTCGATGTCGGCCACGAGGTCTCCGTCGGACCAGCCGGCCTGGTGTTCGGCGACGACGGCACCGGCGCGCAGCACCAGCACCCGGTCGGCCAGGCGCAGGTCGTCGAGCTCGTCGCTCACGATCAGCACGGCCTTGCCTTCGGCCCGCACCCGGTCGACGACCGCGAGCAGGGCCTCCTTCGACTTCACGTCCACGCCGGCCGTGGGGTTGATCAGCACGACCACCCGCGGGTCGCTCTCCAGCGCCCGGGCCAGCACGACCTTCTGCTGGTTGCCGCCCGACAGGTCGGCCACCGGCTGTTCCGGCCCGGCCGCCACGATGTCGTACGACTTCAGCGCGCGGGCCCCGCGGTCGTGGCGCGCCTTGGGCGACGCGAACCCGGCCGGGCCCATGCGGTCGAGCACGGACAGCGTGGCGTTGTCCATGATCGAGTGCTCCAGCACCAGACCCTCGTGGTGGCGATCGCGCGGCACGCAACCGATGCCGGCGTGCACCGCGGCCGGGATGTCGCCCGGGGGCAACGGTTTCCCGTCCACGGACACGGTTCCCGCCGAAGGCGAGCGCAGCCCGTAGACGGTCTCGGCCACCTGGTGCTTGCCGCTCGCGTTGCTCCCGGCCAGCCCCACGACCTCACCGCGGTGCACCCGCAGCGACACGTCGTGGAAGCCGTCACCGGACAGCGCGTCGACCGTGAGCACCTCGGCGGCGTCCACAGCCAGCGGGTCGCGGCTCGCCGCGTCGCGCACGGACAGCCCGCCCTGCTCGCCGGTCATGGCGTCGACCAGCTGCGGCCGGCTGACGTCGGAGACGGGCGCGGTGAGCACGTGCTTCGCGTCGCGCAGCACCGTGACGGCCTGGCACACCTCGTACACCTCGTGCAGGTGGTGGGAGATGAACAGGAACGTCACACCGCTGCGCTGCATCTGGCGCATGCGCTCGAAGAGCCGCTCGATGGCCTGGCTGTCGAGCTGGGCCGTCGGCTCGTCGAGCACGATGAACCGCGCGCCGTAGCTCAGCGCGCGGGCGATCTCCACGAACTGGCGGTCCTCCACCGAAAGCTCACCCGCCGGCGTGTCCACGTCCACGGCCACGTCCCACGAGTCGAGCAGCTCGCGGGCCTGCCGGCGCAGCTTGCGCCAGCCGATGGCGAAGCCGCCGCGCGCCTGCCGGTTGAGGAACAGGTTCTCGGCCACCGTCAGCTGCGGCACCACCATGGCGTGCTGGTACACGCACGCCACGTGGGCCTTCCAGTCGTCCTGTTTGGACAGCGGCGGCGCGGGCACGCCGCCGAACTCGACGCTGCCGGTGTCCGGAAGGGACAGTCCGGTGAGGATCGACACGAGCGTGGACTTGCCCGCCCCGTTGCGGCCGACCAGCGCGTGCGACTCGCCGGCGTGCACGGTCAGGCTCACGTCGTGCAGGGCCACGGTGGGCCCGTAACGCTTGCCGACGCCGTGGGCACTCACCACCGGCGCGGCCGTCTCGGGGGCGGGCGCGCTCACAGGTTGTTACCCCACAACGCCTTGTCGTCCACGTTGTCCTTGGTCACGACCGGGGCCGGCAGCTGGTCCTCGAGGATGCCGGGGCTGATCTCGACGATCGTGGAACCGTGGTCGGTCGGGCCGGGCTGGAACTTCTCCCCCGCCATGGCCTTCTTGAGCCAGTACATGCCGTACTTCGCGTAGGCGTCGGCCGGCTGCGACACGGTGGCGTCGAGCTCGCCCGCGCGGATCGCCGCGAGCTCCTGCGGGATGCCGTCGTTGCTCACCAGCACCACGTGGCGCGGGTCGCTCGTCGGGAAGAACAGGTTCTTGCGCTTGAGCGCCTGCTCGGTCGGCGCGAGGTACACGCCGCCGGCCTGCATGTAGACGCCCTTGATGTCGGGGTTCGCGGTGAGCAGGCTGTCGAGGCCCGAGGACGCCTTGTCGGCCTTCCACTCCGCCGCGATCTCCAGCACCTTGATGTCCGGGTACTTCGACTTCATGCAGTCGCGGAACGCGGCCGAGCGGTCGCGGCCGTTGACCGAGGCGAGGTCACCCATCACCTGCACGACCTTGCCGCTCTTCACGCGCTTGCCGATCTCGTCGCACGCCTTGGTGCCGTAGGCCTTGTTGTCGGCGCGCACGACCATGGCGACCTTGCCGCTCTCGGGCGCGACGTCGACCGCGACCACCGGCACGCCCTTGTTCTCGGCCTGCTTCAGCCCGGCGACCACCGCGGCGGAGTCGATCGGCGTCACGACCAGGCCCTTGACGCCCTGGTTGAGCAGGGTGCCGATGTCGGTGATGAGCTTCGCCGGGTCGTTGTCGGCGTTCACCGTCGGCAGCGCGTCGAGGCCGGTCTCCTTGGCCATCTGCGGCACGTAGTTGTTGTAGGCCTGCCAGAACGGCGAGGTCAGCAGCGGCAGCGTGGCCCCGACCTTCCCGCCGGTGTCGCCACCGCCGCCCGCCGAGGCGGCCGGTTTGTCCTTCGTGGACCCGCACGCGGTCAGGACCAAACCACACGCGGCCGCCGCGGCGGCGAGCCGGATCACCTTCGTACGCACCGCATCCTCCTTGATGACATGCAAACGAGCACTAGTTCTGCACAGGTCCCCGCGGGCGCAGGCCGTGCATGCCGCCGTCGACCGCGAGCGCGGTACCGGTGGTCGACGCGGACAGCGGGCTGGCGAGGTAGGTAATGGCGCCCGCGACCTCGTCGGCGGTCACGAGCCGGCCCATCGGCTGGCGCGCGGCCAGTGCCGCGCGTTCGGCGGCCGGGTCGGCCGCCGCGTCGAGCAGGCGCCCGACCCACGGCGTGTCCGCGGTGCCGGGGCACACGCAGTTCACTCGGATGCCCTCGGGCAGGTGGTCGGTGGCCATCGCGAGCGTCAGCGACAGCACCGCGCCCTTCGTCGCGGAGTACAGCGCACGCCGCGGCAGGCCCGCCCACGCGGCGATGGAGCACGTGTTGACCACGGCCGCCGAAGGCGAGGCCTTCAGGTGCGGCAGCGCGGCACGCGTGACCCGGACCATGCCGACCACGTTCACGTCGTAGACGCGGTGCCACTCGTCGTCGCTGTTGTCCGCCACGTCGCCGGCCGCGCCGATGCCGGCGTTGTTGACCAGCACGTCGATCCGTCCGAAACGCTCGGCGACGGCGTCGATCGCGGCGCGGACCTCGGCGTCGGCCGTGACGTCGCAGCGGAAGCCGGCCAGCGGCTCGGGCACGTCGTCGGTCTTGAGGTCCAGCACGGCCACCTGCGCGCCGCGTTCGGCGAGCAGCGTGGCCGTGGCCAGGCCGATCCCCGAAGCGCCGCCGGTGACCACGGCGACCAGGCCGTCGAACTCGCTCACTGGGCGTCCTCCGTCCACTCTGGACCGTCCGGGAAGCGGAACCGGCGCAGGGTCGCGTCGTGCATCCGCGCGGAGAACCCGGGTGCGGTCGGGGCCAGGTACCGGCCGTCGCGCACGACGGCCGGGTCGGTGAAGTGCTCGTGCAGGTGGTCGACCCACTCGATGGTGCGGTCGGTGTCGTCGCCGGAGACGGCCACGAAGTCGAACATCGACAGGTGCCGCACCAGCTCGCACAGCCCGACGCCGCCGGCGTGCGGGCACACCGGAACGCCGAACTTGGCCGCCAGCAACAGGATCGCGAGGTTCTCGTTGACCCCGCCGACGCGCGCGGCGTCGAGCTGCAGCACGTCGATCGCGCCGGCCTGCAGCAGCTGCTTGAACACCACGCGGTTCTGCACGTGCTCGCCGGTCGCGACCTTGATCGGCGCCAGCGCCTTCGCGATGGCCGCGTGACCGAGGATGTCGTCGGGCGAGGTCGGTTCTTCGATCCAGTACGGGTCGAACGGCGCGAGCTCCGTCATCCAGGACACGGCCGTGGCCACGTCCCAGCGCTGGTTGGCGTCCACGGCGACGCGGATGTCCGCGCCCACCGTCTCGCGCGCCAGCTTCATGCGGCGCACGTCGTCCTCGAGGTTGCCGCCGACCTTCAGCTTGATCATCTCGAAGCCGTCGGCCACGGCCTGCTCGGCCAGGCGCACCAGCTTCGCGTCGGAGTAGCCGAGCCAGCCCGGCGACGTGCTGTACGCGCGGTAGCCCTCGGCTTCGAGCTTCGCGATCCGCTCCGCGCGGCCGGGTTCGGCGGCGCGCAGGATGTCGAGCGCCTCCTGCTCAGTGAGCGCGTCGGACAGGTACCGGAAGTCCACGAGCGACACCAGCTCTTCCGGCGTCATGCGCGCCGCGAACTTCCACAGCGGCAGGTCGGCCCGGCGTGCGGCGAGGTCCCACGCGGCGTTCACGACCGCGCCGATCGCCATGTGGGCCACGCCCTTTTCCGGGCCCAGCCAGCGGAACTGCGAGTCGCCGATGAGGTCGCGCGACAGCTGGCCGAGCGCCTTCGCGTCCTCGGGAACGTCGCGGCCGACTACGTGCGGCGCGAGCGCGCGGATCGCGGCGGCCTGCACGTCGTTGCCGCGGCCGATGGTGAAGGCGAGCCCGTAGCCGTCGGGGCCGAGGTCGGTGTGGAGCTCGACGTAGGCGGCCGAGTAGTCGGGGTCGGGGTTCATGGCGTCCGAGCCGTCGAGCTCCCGCGAGGTCGGGAACCGGACGTCGAGCACCTCCATGCCGATGATCTTCGCCATGTCAGGCCTGCCTCAACGTCTGGCGCTGGCGGCCGAGGCCGTCGATCTCCAGCTCGACGACGTCACCCTCGCGCAGGTACGGCTTCGGTTCCGGCTGCCCGAGCGCGACGCCCTCGGGGGTGCCGGTGTTGATCAGGTCGCCGGGGCGCAGCACCATGAACTGGCTCAGGTAGTGGATGATCTCGGCGACGGTGAAGACCATGTCCTTCGTCGAGGAGTCCTGCACCTTCTTGCCGTTCACCCACGTGCGCAGGCCGAGGTCCTGCGGGTCGGGCACCTCGTCGGCGGTCACGAACGCCGGGCCGAGCGGGTTGAACGTCTCGCAGTTCTTGCCCTTGTCCCACTGGCCGCCGCGGTGCAGCTGGAACTCGCGCTCGGAGACGTCGTTGGACACGACGTAGCCGGCGACGTACTCCAGCGCTTCCTCGACGCTGTCGAGGTACCGGGCCTGCTTGCCGATCACGACGCCGAGCTCGACCTCCCAGTCGGTGCTGGTGGAACGGCGCGGGATGAGCACGTCGTCGTCCGGGCCGACGATCACGTCGGGGGCCTTCATGAACAGCACGGGCTCCGTCGGCACGGCGGCGCCGGTTTCCTCGGCGTGCCGGCGGTAGTTCATGCCGATGCAGAGGACCTTGCCGGGCGAGGCCAGCGGCGGGCCGACGCGCAGGCTCGCGGTTTCCGCGCCGGCGGCAGGCAGCTCGCCGGCTTCGAGCGCGGCGGCGACGCGGGCGAGGCCGTCGGCCGCGAGAAACGCGCCGTCGACGTCGGCCGTGAGGCCGGAGAGGTCGTACAAGGTGCCGTCACCGGCACGCACGAACGGTCGCTCTTCTCCCGCGGCTCCGAGACGCACAAGCTGCACGGACGTTCCCCTCTCACCACAGCCACATCAAGACATCCGATGTATAGCGCATGGACCGCGTTGGATCCAGAGGCTTGGAGGATTTGTTGCCAAAATTGATCGGATCACCGTAGTGGCGCCTCGCGACGCACCGGCACCGATCGTGCCCCGGCCCGGCCACGGCCGCACTCCGGAGCGGGACCGCTTTCGTCGGACCTTTCCGCGCGCGAACCGGCAAGGGGTGAACACCCCGTGGTCTCCCGGTGTTTTCCTTGCCACACCGCGGCTTCGGTACCGATTCCGCCGAACCCGTTGAAAACACCGCCGGGTCGTGACTTGATGGCTTCCGACCCAACGACGCAGTGAACGAGGTGGGGATGTCCAAGCGGATCCTGATCTGCTGCGACGGCACGTGGGACTCGGCGGACCTGGCCGACGGCGGCGTGCCCGCCCCGAGCAACGTCACGCGGCTCGCACTGGCCACCGCGCCGGCCGACGAAGCCGGCACGGAGCAACGGGTCTTCTACCAGTCGGGTATCGGCACCACGCGGCAGCGGCTGGTCGGCGGCGCGTTCGGCGTCGGGCTCTCGCGCAACGTCCGCGAGGTCTACACCTATCTCGTGCGCACCTACGAACCCGGCGACGAGATCTTCTTCGTGGGCTTCAGCCGCGGCGCGTACACCGTGCGCAGCGTGGCCGGCTTCATCCGCAACTGCGGCCTGCTGCGCCGCCAGCACCTCGGCCTCGTCAAGCGCGCCTACGGCCTCTACCGCGACCGCAGCGACAAGTCCCACCCGCACAACACCGAGGCCACGCTCTTCCGCCGCACCTATTCGCACGAGCCGCGGATCCGGTTCATCGGCGTGTGGGACACGGTGGGCGCGCTCGGCGTGCCGCTCACCGGATTCTGGCCGATCGACGTGTTCAACCGCCGCTTCCAGTTCCACGACACCGCGCTGAGCTCCACCGTGGACGCCGCGTTCCAGGCCTTGTCGATCGACGAGCACCGCAAACCGTTCGTGCCCTCGATCTGGGCGCCGCCCACCACCCCCGGCACGAACCAGATCGAGCAGGTCTGGTTCGCCGGCTGCCACTCCGACGTCGGCGGCGGCGGGCACACCCAGCACAGCCTCTCCGACATCCCCCTGCGCTGGCTCGCAGGCCACGCCGCCCTCAACGGCCTTGCGCTCCTGCCGGACTTCCCCGGCGACCCCGACGCCCTGGGCCCGATGTTCCCGTCCCGCACGGGCTTCTACCGCCTGCTGCCCTCGGTGACCCGCGGGATCGGCACCACGGACCCGAAGCACGAGTTCGTGGCCTCCAGCGCGGTCACGCGCCACAAGCTGTCGGCGGACTACGCGCCGCCGAACCTGGTGGGGTACCTGGCGCTGGACGGGCCGGTCATGCCGGTGGAGGCCTGAGCCTCACCCGACGTCGGCCAGGTTGCCCGACTTCAGCTCTTCGTCGCTCACCTTCATGCGCCCGTCCACCAAGCGCTGCAAGGCATCCCCGTCGTCCCACTGGTTCACGTTCATCGCGGCGTGCACGTCGCCCTCGGTGCCGACCCAGAAGGCCGTGAAGTCGCGCGCCGCGAGGTCGCCGCGAACGACGAGGCGGTCGCGGTCGAGGTCGGCGAGGCCGCGGTACTCCATGCCGAGGTCGTACTGGTCGGAGAAGAAGTACGGCGAATCCAGGTACGGCTCGTTCTCCCCCAGCAGGTTGCCGGCCACGTGGGCGCCCTGCGTGCGCGCGTTGGCCCAGTGCTCGACGCGCACGCGGTGGCCGTAGCGCGGGTGGAAGTGCGACGCGATGTCGCCCACGGCGTAGACGTCCGGGGCGGCGGTGCGCAGGCCGGCGTCGACCGCGACGCCGCCGTCGTCCGAGAGCTCGAGGCCTGCCGTGTGGGCGAGTTCCACGCGCGGGGCGGCGCCGACGGCCACGAGGACCACGTCGGCCAGCAGCTCCTCACCACTCTGCAGCCGCACGCCGCGCACGCCGCTCGGGTCGCCCGTCACCTCCGCGACGCGCTCGCCCAGGCGCCAGTGCACGCCGTGTTCTTCGTGCAGGGTGTGGAAAACCCCGGCCACCTCGGGACCGAGGACCTTGCCGAGCGGCAGGCGCCCGGGCGCGACCACGGTCACGTCCGCGTCGTGCGAGCGCGCGGCCGCCGCGGCCTCGGTGCCGATCCAGCCGGCGCCGATGACCACCACGCGCCGGGCGTCGACGAAGGCCGAGCGCAGGCTGAGCGAGTCGTCCAGCGTGCGCAGCGTGTAGAGGCCCGGGAAGTTGCCGCCGGGCGCGGTCAGCGGACGCGGCCGGGAACCCGTCGCGAGCACGAGCCGGTCGAAGCGGTGCTCGCCGCCGGCGTCGTCCAGGACCAGGCGCGCGCCGAGCTCCAGGCGGGTGGCCGTGAGGCCGGAGGCGAGCCGGATGTCGTGGGCGGCGTAGAAGCCCTCTTCGTGCACCCAATCGGGTTCGTCGGTGGTGCCCAGCAGCACGCCCTTCGACAGCGGCGGCAGCTCGTACGGCCGGTGCGGATCGGAACCCATCAGCAGCACGTCGCCGCCGAAGCCCTTCTCACGCACCGCGGCGGCGGCCGAGGCCCCCGCCAGACCGGCCCCGACGATCACGATCTTGCTCGGCTGTGCCATCCCGGCCTTCCCGACCTCCCGAGTCCCCGCCACCTGCCGCCCGGACGCTACTCCCGTTGCCCGGACGGCACATCCCAGGTGAACCCGCCCGGAGAACCCGTCGGTAGGCAATTCGGGTGAACCCGCGTAAGAGCCGCGTGAGGCGCCGGTCCCACCCCCGCACGAAGCACGACCGCAACGCGGAATCGGGAGGGCGAGAGCCGTGACAGACCGGGACGAGTGGTCCATCGGCTGCCGGGATCTGGCGGGCAGGCGCAGGGACGTGACGGTATTCGTGAGCAGCGACGACAAGATCGTGCTCGTCGCGCCACCAGGCGAAGCGGCCGTACTCGGCCCCCTCGACGTCGGCCGCCTACGCGCCGCCCTGCGCGACGCCGTCGTGGCCATGGCGCAACACCCGGAGTGATCGTGTTTTTTGCCTCGGCTCCGCCGAGGCGTGCGAGATCGCCTTTGAGCCGGTGTTGGGATCGGGCGGTCTGACCGGCCGGGGGCCGATCGCACCGCCCGATCCCAACACCGGCGCGATCTCGCTCCATGGTTGCCTTGCGGACCTCGGCGAGCCCTTGCGGTGTCGCCACGGCAGATCACCCGGTCCCCACCACCGGTGACCTCACCGAACCCTCCTGTACTTCTGCCTCGACCCCGCCGAGATGCGCGAAACCGCCCTTGAGCCGGTGCCGGCATC
>NZ_JBEYSJ010000008.1:0-72079 GCF_040704195.1 Amycolatopsis sp. NPDC047767 | reverse complement strand
CTCACCTCGCGGCGGCGAGCCGCTCGGTCGCCGCCACGGCAGTCCGCCCGGTCCCCACCTCCGGTGACCTCACCGAACCCTCCTGTACTTCTGCCTCGGCCTCGCCGAGATGCGCGAAACCGCCCTTGAGCCGGTGCCGGCATCTCACCTCGCGGCGGCGAGCCGCTCGGTCGCCGCCACGGCAGTCCGCCCGGTCCCCACCTCCGGTGACCTCACCGAACCCTCCTGTACTTCTGCCCCAGCCCCGCCGAGGCGCGCGAAACCGCCCTTCAGCCAGCGTCGGGGTCCCGCCCCGCGGCGGCGAGCCCCTGCGGTGTCGCGATGGCAGTCCGCCCGGTCCCCACCACCCGTGACCTCACCCAACCCTCCTGTACTTCAGCCCCAGCCCCACCGAGACGTGCGAAACCGCCCTTGAGCCGATGCCGGCATCTCGCCCCGTAGCGGCGAGCCGCCGGCCCGCCGAGACGCGCGAGGCCGTCCTTGGGCCAGCGTCGGGGTCTCGCCCTGGGGGCTGCCGGGGGAGCTTGGCGAGCCGCTCGGTCGCCGCCACGATGGAGCGTCCGGTCTCCACTGCGTTCGCCTTCACCGAACTCTCCTGTGTTTCTGTCTCAACTCCATCGAGGCGCGCGAAACCGCGTTTGAACCGGTGTTGGGGTCTCGCCCTGCGGCTGCCCTGCAGGCTTGGCGAGCCGCTCGGTCGTCGCCGCGGTGGAGCGCCCGGGCACACCACCGGTGGACTCACCGAACCCTCCGGTGTTTCTGCCTCGGCCCCGCCGAGGCGCGCGAGATCGCCTCGCCCCGTGCTTGCTTGTCAGAGCTTGGCCGGCCGCCTGGTCGCCACCGATCCCTCCCCCCGCCTCGATCCGGCAGTGCAGGCCGGGCGTTTCACCGAGCCGCCTTCGCGCCGGCCAGACCTTCGGCCCTCCTTGCCCCGCAACGAAGTTCGAGGCCGAGAACCTCGCGCGATGCCGGAAGCCCCGCCGGAAGCCCTGCGCGCTGCCGCGACTGCCTGCACCGACCTCACGCGCCGCCACCGCCGCCCGGCTACGCTGGCTCCGCCGGGCCCAGGCGACCACTGAAGCCCGGCCCTGACGCAACCACAGCGCGAGATCGCGCAGGTGTGGGGATCGAGCGGTGCGATCGGCCGCCGGGCCGATCAGACCGCTCGATCCCCACACCGGCTCAAAGGCGATCTCGCCGCCCCGGCGAAGCCGGGGCAGACAACACAGCCGCGGTGAAAGGACACGAAGTGGACGTCGCCGAGGCCTGCGCCGAGGGCGTCCGCCGGCGGCGGGTCGCGCTGCGGTGGAGCGCGCACGCCGCGTGGGTGCTCGTGCTCGCGGTGGCGACGGAGCTGCGCGTGGGCCGGTTCGGGTTCCACCCGTCGGACCAGGGCTTCATCCTCGCGCAGGCGTGGCGGGTGCTGCAGGGCGAGGTGCCGCACGCCGACATCATCTCCGCGCGGCCGCTCGGGTCGGCGATCCTGCACGTGGTCGACTTCGCGCTGCCCGGGCCGCTGCTCTTCGCGTCGAGCTGCCTGGCGATGGTGCAGATCGCGCTGACGACGATCGCGTTCGCCGTGCTCGTGACGCGGCGGCCGGTGCTGTCGTGGGGGCCCGGCCTGACGGCACTGGGTCGCGGCGGCGGCCCTGCTGAACCTCAACGGTTTCCCGCTCATGGCGTGGCACACCGTCGACGGGATCACGCTCACCGCGTGCGGCGCGTGGGCCCTGGATTCGGGGCTGCGCAAGGGAAATCCGTACGCACGGCTCGGCGGGCTGGCATTGCTGGGCGCGGCGGTGTTCGTGAAGCAGAGCTTCGTCCTCGCCGCGGTGATCGGGCTGGTCTGGACCTTGTGCTACCCGAACCGGCTGCGGCGCCTGCCGGCCGACGTGCCGGCGCTCGGCGCGTTCGGGATCGCCTACGTGGCTTGGGTGAGCCTCGGCGGCGGCTTCGGCGACATGGTCGGCCAGCTGACCGGTGGCGTCCCCGCGTACGGCGAACGCCTGCTCGGCCTGTGGCTGGACGACCCGCAGGTGCTGCTGCGCCCGCCGGTGCGGGAGCTCACGTTCTTCGCCGCGATCGCTGTGGTGCTACTGGTGCTCCGGCTCGCCGGCGAACGGCTCGGCGCGGCCGGGCGCGTGGCGTCGTGGCTGCTCGCGTTCGGCGGCGCGGCCGCGGTGGTGTGGACGGTGGTCGACGGACGGTTCACGGCTTCGTCGCGCTGGGCCGACGTGCTGTGGTGGATCCTCGCCGTCGCCGTCGTGGTTCACGCGACCGTACGGCGCAAGATTTCCTGGGCCGCGCTGCTCGTGCTCGCGACGGGCTTCATGACCAGCCTCTCCTGGGGCAACGACACCCCGACGCTGCTCACCGGCTCGCTCGCGCTCACGGCGTTGCTGCTGCTGGGTTTCGTGCTGCCGGACCTCGCGCCGGTGCTGCGCCGCACGTGGCTGACCACGACGGCGGGGCTGGCCGCGGTGGCGGTGTGCGGCTGGGCGGTCGTGGCGCACCACGACGAAGCCGCGTACCTCGACCTGTCGCACGACCAGCTCACCGCCGACCTCGGCACGGTCAGCCCGGCGCTGCGCGGCATCCGCACGAATCCCTCGACCTACACCTACGTCGCCCAGATCCGCGACTGCCTCCGGCGCTACCCGGCTTCGCGCGTCGCGGTGCTGCCCGACAACCCGTTCGCCTACCCGGTTTTCGGCCTGCGCAACCCGTTTCCGCTGGAGTGGCCGCTGCCGTTGGAGATCGTCGGTGACGCGCCGCAGCGCATGCTCGCCACCGCGGCGGACCTCGATCGTGAGGGCGACTACCTGGTGCTGTTCGAGACCGTGCCGAGCAAGACGCTGGCTCAGGGCGGGCCGGTGCCCGCGCAGGTCGCGGCCGATGCCGCGATCGTCGACTACCTGGGCCTGGAGAACGCGTTGCGCGCGCGGCTGACCGGACAACCGGTGGCGTGCGGGAGTTTCGTCGGCAAGTGGGCGCGCTGAGGTTCAGTCCAGCAGCGTGTCGTCGGGCGAGCCGGCCGCCAGCGTCGCGAGGACCTCGAGCGCGGCCGCGAGGGTTTCCTTGGGGGGCGCGGAAACCGCGAGCCGCACGGCGTTCGGGGCGTGACCCGGCAGCACCGCGAACGAGGCCGCCGGCGACAACGCGATGCCGTGCCGGGCGGCCGCAGCCACGAACGTCTCCGCACGCCACTGCTCCGGCAGCTCCCACCAGCGGTGGTACGCCGCCGGATCGCCGACGACCGCGAACCCGGCGAGACGCTCGTCGAGGATGGCGGCGCGTTCGGCCGCGTCGGCGCGTTTCGCGGTCTCGACCTCGGCCAGCGCGCCGCCGGTGATCCAGCGCGTGGCGGCCTCCATCGCGAACCGCGTCGAACCCCAGCCACCCGAACGGACGGCGCCCGCGAGCCGCGCGGTCCAGGCCGACGGCGCCACCACGAACCCCGCGGTGAGACCGGGCGCCACCCGTTTCGACAGGCTGTCGACGAACACCGTGCGCTCGGGCGCGAGTGCGGCCAGCGGTTCGACGTCCGGGCGCAGGAACGTGTAGATGCCGTCCTCGATCACCGGCAGGTCGAGGCGCCGCACGGTGTCCGCCAGCTCGGCGCGGCGCGTGGGCGGCATCGTCGGCCCGAGGGGGTTGTGGAGCGTCGGCTGCACGTACAACGCGCGCACGGGCGCCGCTGCGTGGGCGGCTTCGAGCGCGGCCGGGACGAGGCCGTCGGCGTCGGTTTCGATGGGCACCAGCTCGGCGCCCAGCCGCGTGGCCAGCGCTTTCACCACCGGGTAAGTCAGTGCTTCGACCGCGAGCCGCTCGCCCAGCGGGACGAACGCGGAGATCGCCGCCGCGATGCCCTGGCGGCCGTTGCCCGTCACCAGGATCGTCGCCGGGTCGGGTGTCCAGCCACCGCGGGACACCATCCCGGCCGCGGCTTCCCGCACCGCTTTCGTCCCCGCGGCGCCGACGGGGTGCAGGGCGTCGGTGAACACGTCGGCGCGAAGCAGCGGCTCCAGCGCGTACGCGAGCTTCGCGGATTGGCTCGGCAGTACGGCGAAGTTGAGCTCGAGGTCCACGCGCGCGTCGCCGGGTTCGGCGAGCGCGGGCTCGGGCGCCGGGCGCGCGGCCCGCACGAACGTGCCCCGGCCGACCTCCCCGACGGCCAGGCCGCGGCGGATCAGCTCGCCGTAGACGCGGGCGGCGGTGGAGCCGGCGATGCCGCGGTCGCGCGCGAACCGGCGTTGCGGCGGGAGGCGGTCGCCCGGCCTCAGCCGGCCCGCTTCGATGTCGGCGGCGAGCTCGTCCGCGACGACCCGGTAGTCGTCCATCGTCACCTTCGCTTACGCCGTGAACCGCAGAGAACCCCGTCCGCATGATGACACCGGCTGGTCACGTTCGGCGAATGCGACCCAGGGAACTCCCCGAATGAGGGTCACTAGGTTAGCCTAACCTGTGTGGACCAGACGATCGCGGAAGCACCGAGCCTGACCGAACCCCGTCTGCACGCCGAGGCGCTGACCCTGGCCTACGACGGGCGCACCGTCGCCGAAGACCTCGGCGTGGTCATCCCGGACAAGTCGTTCACGGTCATCGTCGGTCCCAACGCGTGCGGCAAGACCACGCTCCTGCGCGCGCTCGCGCGGATGCTCAAGCCCCGCAAGGGCTCCGTCTACCTCGACGGCTCGGTGATCTCCAGCTACGGCGCCAAGGAGGTCGCGCGCCGCCTCGGCCTGCTGCCGCAGAGCTCCGTCGCGCCCGACGGCATCACCGTCGCCGACCTCGTCTCCCGCGGCCGCTACCCCCACCAGCGCCTGCTGCGCCAGTGGTCCCGCGACGACGCCGCCGTGGTCGCCGAGTCCATGGCCGCCACCGGCGTCTCGGACCTGGCCGAGCGCCTCGTCGACGAGCTGTCCGGCGGGCAGCGCCAGCGCGTGTGGATGGCGATGGCCCTCGCCCAGCAGACCGACCTGCTGCTGCTGGACGAACCCACGACCTACCTCGACATCGCGCACCAGATGGACATCCTCGACCTCTGCGCCCAGCTGCACGCCGACCAGGGCCGCACCCTGGTCGCCGTGCTCCACGACCTCAACCACGCCGCCCGCTACGCCACCCACATGATCGCCATGCGCGACGGCCAGGTCCTCGCCACCGGCACCCCGGAGGAGGTCGTGACGGAGGACAACGTGGAGAAGATCTTCGAACTGCCGTGCCGCGTCATGCCCTGCCCCGAAACCGGCACCCCGCTGGTGATCCCGAAGGCGGGCCGGCGCGCCGCGTAGTCGTCCGGCCCGGGCGAGCAGTTCGGCGCGCCGCTTGCTCGGTGTTGTTCCTCTCGGGCCGGAGACGCGCTCTTCCGGCCGAACGATGCCGAGCACCGGCAGGCGGGCGGCTCGGGGCGGCCGGCTGAGGCCATCGCCGCGACAGGTGGCCGCCAGAGAACCGGCCGCGGCACCACCGATTTCCACGTCGCGACCACACACCCCACCCTCGGTTAGATTGGTGCCGGAGGTGCCATGACCCGCGAACTCTGGACCGCAGTCGACGACTACCTGGCCGAAGCCCTGATCCCCGCCGACCCGGTGCTCGACGCCGCCCTCGCCGAGTCGGGTGCGGCGGGCCTGCCGGCCATCGCCGTGTCGCCCACGCAGGGCAAGCTGCTTCACCTGCTGGCCCTCACCGCCGGCGCGCGCTCGATCCTCGAGATCGGCACGCTCGGCGGCTACAGCACGATCTGGCTCGCCCGCGCCCTGCCGCCCGGCGGCACACTGGTGACCTGCGAATACGAACCGAAGCACGCCGCCGTGGCGCGCGCGAACCTCGACCGCGCCGGCTTCGGGCCCGAGGTGGCCGACATCCGCGTCGGCGCCGCGCTCGACACCCTGCCCACGCTGACCGGTCCGTTCGACTTCGTCTTCATCGACGCCGACAAGGCCAACCTCGCGCCTTATGTCGCCGAAGCCGTGCGGCTGTCGCGGCCGGGCACCACGATCGTGGTCGACAACGTCGTCCGTGACGGGGCCGTGCTCGAAGCCGCCAGCACCGACCCGTCCGTGCGGGGCGTGCGCGAGATGTTCGCGGCCCTCACCGGCGACGACCGGCTCGAAGCGACTGCCATCCAGACGGTGGGCGACAAGGGTTACGACGGTTTCGTCCTCGCCCGCGTGCGCTGACCTGATCGTCCGCCGACGGCACCCGCACGGACGATCAGCGCCCGGGCGTCTCCTTCGCCAGGGGCGGGGCGAACCGCGGCTCGACCCCACCCTCGATCGGCTGCCCCTGCTCGGCCTGCACCATGAACGTCCGCCAGATGTCCGCGGGCACGGTCGAGCCCATCAGCTTCTTGCCCTGCGCGTCGAACAGCCGCCGCTCGTCGTCGGAGCCGACCCAGACGGCCGTGGCCAGCTGCGGGGTGTAGCCGATCGCCCAGGCGTCCTGGTTGTCCGACGAGTTGCCGTGCTGGAACTCGCCCGTGCGCAGGGCGGCGGGGCGGCCGTCGGGCAGGAAGGTCTGCAGCACGTTCGTCACCTCGGCGGCGATCTTCGCGCTCACGCCCGCGTCGTCGGAGAACGCGGGGTGCGGCTCGTTGTCGTGCTGCCACACGACGCTGCCGTCCTGGGTGAGCACCTTGTCGACGAGGTGTGGCGCCACGCGCATCCCGTCGGCCGCGAAAGTCCCGTACGCGCCGGCCAAGTCCAAGGGCCGCAACGGATACCGCCCGACTGCGATGCCCGAACCGATCAGGAACCCGTCCTTCTCGCGCAGGGTCGGCGAGCCGTCGACCGCCTCCGGGATGCCGGCACCGCGCGCCGCCGCGCTCACCGCGTCGGCGCCGACGCGTTTGGCCAGTCCGATGTACGGCGTGTCGGCGCCCGAGGTCATGGCTGTGCGCAAGGTGCAGGTGGACGGGCACTTGCGCGGGTACTCGAAGTTCTCCCCGAGGAAGTCGATCGTGCCGGGCGCGGCCACGGGTTCGTCGGGCGAGACACCGGCGCGCAGGCCCGCGGTGAGCGTGAACGGGTAGAACGCCGAACCCGCCGCGTGTTCCGTGCCGGCGTAGTCGCGGACGCCGTTGTCGCCGCCGTCGTACGCGCGCACCGCCCCGGTGGCCGGATCGACCGACACGAGCGCGCCGCGGAACTCCTTCGGCTCGCCCTTCAGGCGGTCGGCCAGCGTCGAGCGCGCGGACGCCTGCGCCTTGCGGTCGAGCGTGGTCTGCACGACCAGATTCCCTTGCTGCAGACGGGAAAGCGAGAACCCGTCCTGTTCGAGCTCGCTGAGCACCTGCTGCTTCACGTGGTACTCGTCGTAGGTCACGCTCGCGCGGGTCTCCGACGGCGGCAGGATTTCCTTGCCGGGATAGGCCATCGCGGCGGCGTCCGCGGGTTTGACGTAACCGCGTTGCACGAGTTTGTCGCGCACGTACGTCCAGCGTTTCGCCGCGTGCGCGTCGCCCGAAACGGCCGGGTCGTGCACCGACGGCGACTGGATCATCCCGGCCAGGAACGCGGCTTCACTCCAGGTCATGGAGTCGTCGAGCGGACGGCCGAAGAACGCGTTCATCGCCGCGGCCGGGCCGAAGGTGCCGCGGCCGAAGGAGATGATGTTCACGTAGCTGGTGAAGATCTGTTCCTTGCTCTGCTGCTGCGTGATTTTCGTGGCGAGCACCAGCTCCTGCAGCTTGCGCCCGAGCGTCGCGTCGTCGTCGCCGGTCGATTTCTTGATGTACTGCTGGGTGATCCCCGAACCGCCGCCGACGCCGGTGAGGAACGCGCGGCCGATCCCGGTGGGATCGAAGCCCGCGTTGTCCCAGAACGTCGGGTCTTCGGTGGCGATGATCGCGTCACGCAGCTTCGCGGGCACCTTGTCGTAGGGCACGAAGGAGCGGTCGCCGTCGGCCGGCAGCACCTTGAGCAGCTCGCTGCCGTCGGAGTACTTCAGCTCCACGGTCTTGTCGAGCGAGGCGAGCACGTCCTGCGGGCTGCGGACGTCCATCAGCAGGTAGGCGACCCAGAACGCGATCAGCGGCAGGCCGACGAAGACGCCGAAGCAGCAGTACGCGATGCGCCTGATCTTGCGCCACCGGCGGCGGCGACGGGCACGGGGATCGTCGGGCTGCTCGTTCGTGACACTGCTGGTGGCTCCATCCGTCTCGGCATCCGTGTCGGGTCGCACGATGGGACGACGGCCGGACGGGTGAAAAGGTTGTGCGGTTCGGTGAGAAATTCACGGCGGGTCACGACAGGAAGGCACGCAGCAGCGAAGCCGTGCCCTCGATGTGCTCGGCCATCGCGTGGCGCGCGGCCACGGGATCGCCGGCGAGGATGGCGTCGACGATCGCCTCGTGCTGGGCGTTGGAATGCTCCAGGTTCGGCTCGAGCAGCGGGATGCGGTCGAGCAGCTGGTTCACGCGCGTGCGGGCGTCGGCCATCGCCGTGGTGAGCGAGCTCGACGCCGTGACTTCGGCGATCGCGAGGTGCAGGCGCGAGTCCTTGCGCCGGTAGTCGACGAGGTCGGCGGCCGCGGCCTCGGCGAGCGTGGTCTTGAGGTGCTGCCGGTCGGCCGGGCTGAGCGTCCGCGCGGCGGCCGCCTCGGCGGCGCCGGTCTCGAGCACGTGACGCAGGCACAGCGCGTCTTCGAAGGCGGCTGCGTCGATTTCGCTGGGTTTGCTCTGCGCGGGCTCGGGCAGGTTCTCGTTCACGAACGTGCCGCCGTAACGCCCTCGTCGTGACTCCACGTAACCTGCGTCGGCCAGCGCGCGGATGGCCTCCCTGAGCGTCACCCGGCTCACGCCGAGGCGCTCGGCCAGCTCGCGCTCCGAGGGCAGCCGCTCCCCCGCGCCGACCACGCCGAGGCGGATGGCCTGCAGCAGGCGTTCGACGGTCTCCTCGAACGCGTTGCCCGCGCGCACCGGCCGGAACAGCGCCTCGTTCGCGCTAGCCACCGACGTCTCCACGAGGGCGAGTCTAAGCCCGGTCGATTGCAGAGACATCTTTGCAAAGAATCCTCTGCGGTGTAGTTTGTGTCCCATGAGCTCTTCCGACCGCACCGAACGGATCCTCGACGCACGCACCCTGCGCGCGCTCGCCCACCCGCTGCGGATGCGGCTGCTCGGCCTGCTGGAACAGGACGGCCCCGCCACGGCCACCGGCCTGGGCAAGCGCGTCGGCGAGAGCTCCGGCACCACGTCCTGGCACCTGCGCCAGCTCGCCGACGCCGGCCTCGTCGCGGAGGACCCCGACCGGGGCTCGAAGCGCGAACGCTGGTGGAAGGCCGCCCAGGACTACACCACCATCCGCACCGGCGACTTCGTCCGCGACCCGGAGCTGGCCGGCCCGATCGCGACGGTGCTGCACCAGCTGGTCGTGCAGCGCCACCAGGAGGAAGCGCAGTTCGTCGCCGAGCTACCCCGTTGGCTGGACCGGTGGGAACACAACGCCACCATGACCAGCGAACACCTCTCCCTGACCCCCGAAGAAACCCGCCGGATGAGCGACGAGATCACCGCCGTGGTCAACCGCTACCGCCGCCCTGGCCGCCCCGGCGACGACACCGTCGTCACCCACTGGGCCGCCTTCCCGCGTACCGCCCACCCCGAAGAACCCACCGACACCCTGGGGACGCCATGATTCCGCACCACTTCACGGAGCACTTCGTCGCCGCACGCCAGTCCGAACTCCGCGCTGCGGCGTCCCACCACCGCACCGCCACCGCCGCGGCTCGCACCCTGCCCGCCGCCGCCACCACCGCCCGCCAGCGCCTCGGCTGGCTACTGGTCCACACGGGCCTGCGTCTGGTGACCAACCGGGGCCAGGGGCCGCAGATCACCTTGCCGGCTTGAGGATCCTGTTCGGGCTTTGGTCCACTAAGGACTTCCGAATCCTCGCTCGGGCGCCAGTCCGCCAAGCAACTATCCGCCCTGCGCTCGGCCTTGCGCCTTCCCCGCACGACAGGTCCATTCGCCCAGCGAATGACCCGCCGTACACAACCCACGACCCCACCGACGACCACCCAGCCGCGGCGGGACCCTTCGCGAAGCGCAAGGCATTTGCGGACAAGACCCACCACGCGCCACCACTCACATTGGTGCGAGCGGAACCCGTCGCTCAACGAAGGTCCCCACACCCACGCACGCCGCCTCCCCCGGTCGCGACGGAACCCTTCGCCCAGCGAAGAGACCATCCCACCTTCTCTGCCGCTCCCGCCGTACCCACGTCGAGCGACTCGGGACCCTTCGCCCAGCGAAGACGCCTGTGCCCACCGGATCCACCGCAAACACCAACACGATGGGACGGTTCGTCTTGCGAAGGCCCCACCACCATCGAATGGCCACACCAGCAGCATGCAACCGTTCGCCCGGCGAAAGGCGCATGAGCGTCAGACCCACGGCCCACAACGGCTCACGCCAGCGGGCCCCTTCGCGCAGCGAAAGGACCGCTCGCACGGCAAGCCGACTACGACCTCAGCGCGAACAGCCCAGCCAGTGACCCCGAAACGCAACATGGGACCGTTCGCCCTGCGAAAGGCTCGCGGGCGCCAGCCACCAACCACCACCACTCGCGCCAGCGCAGTGAGACCGTTCGCCCAGCGAAAGGTCCGTGGGTGCCAGACCCGCGACGCACCACACTCGCGCCAGCTCGGCGGGGCCCTTCGCCCAGCGAAAGGACCACTCGCGAGCGGCAACTGCGAGCAGTGACCGAAAAAGCAAGATGGGACCGTTCACCCTCCGAACGGTCCCACCCCAATACCACACCCCGAGCGCCTCAGCACTCGATGACGTTCACCGCCAGCCCGCCGCGGGCGGTTTCCTTGTACTTCACCGACATGTCGGCGCCGGTCTCGCGCATGGTTTTGATGGCCTTGTCCAGCGTGACCACGTGGCTGCCGTCGCCGCGCATGGCCATGCGGGCGGCGTGGATGGCCTTCGAGGCGCCGACGGCGTTGCGTTCGATGCACGGGATCTGCACCAGCCCGCCGACCGGGTCGCAGGTCAGACCCAGGTGGTGCTCGACGCCGATCTCGGCGGCGTTCTCCACCTGGGCCGGCGAGCCGCCGAGTACCTCGGTCAGCCCGGCCGCCGCCATGGCCGAGGCCGAGCCGACTTCGCCCTGGCAGCCGACCTCCGCGCCCGAGATGGAGCCCGTCTGCTTCAAGATCGAGCCCAGAGCACCGGCCGTCAGGAGGAAGGTCACGATGCCGTCGTCCGAGGAGCCGCGGATGAACCGCTGGTAGTAGTGCAGCACGGCGGGAATGATCCCCGCGGCACCGTTCGTCGGCGCCGTGACCACACGCCCGCCGGCGGCGTTCTCCTCGTTGACCGCCAGCGCGTACAGGCTGACCCAGTCCATGGCGTACAACGGATCCCCGACGCCGTCCTCGGCGATCAGCTTGTCGTGCAACGCCTTGGCGCGCCGCGGGACCTTCAGGCCGCCCGGGAGCACGCCCTCGTGGGCGATGCCGGCCGAGACGCACGCGGCCATCACGTCCCAGATCTCCAACAGCCCGGCCCGAACCTCGGCGGCGGAACGCCACGACAGCTCGTTGGCCAGCATGATCTCGCTGATCGGCAGCCCCGTCGCCGCGCAGTGGCCGAGCAGGTCGGCGCCCGTGCGGAACGGGTAGGGCACCGGCGTCGAGTCCTCGACGAACACCGCGTCCGTCTCGTACGACTCGTCGCGCACGAAACCGCCGCCCACGGAGTAGTACGTCCGCGACCGCAGCTCCGAATCACCGGCGAAGGCCCGGAACACCATCCCGTTCGGGTGCGCCGGCAGCGACTTGCGCCGGTGCATCGTCAAGTCGACATCCTCGTCGAACGCGATCTCCCGCACGCCGCCCAGCAGCAACCGCCCCGACGCCCGTATATCGGCGACCCGCGAAGGCACCGTCTCCGTGTCGACCGACTCCGGACGTTCCCCCGACAGCCCCAGCAGCACGGCCTTGTCACTGCCGTGCCCGAACCCCGTCGCGCCGAGCGAGCCGAACAGCTCCGCCTGCACCCGCGTGACGCGGTCCAGCAGCCCCTCGTCGACGAGACCGTCCACAAAGGTCCGCGCGGCCCGCATCGGGCCGACCGTGTGGGAGCTCGACGGCCCGATGCCGATGGAGAACAGATCGAAGACGCTGATCGCCATTGACCCGCCCCTTCCCTCTAGTGCCTGGCCAGCAGCGAGCTGGCTTCCTGCGCCGCCGGGCCCTGTTCGGCCAGGTGCGCCAGGTTCTCCGGCAGCTCCTCGCCGCGGTGGGCCTTGGTCTGCGCGTACAGCCGGCCCGCCCGGTAGGACGAGCGCACGAGCGGTCCCGCCATCACCCCACTGAACCCGAGCGCCTCAGCCGCCTGGGAATGCTCCACGAACTCCTCCGGCTTCACCCACCGGTCCACCGGATGATGCCGCGGCGAGGGACGCAGGTACTGCGTGATCGTCAGGATCTCGCAGCCCGCCTCGAACAGGTCGCGCATCGCCGGCTCGACCTCGTCGGGCGTCTCGCCCATCCCGAGGATCAGGTTCGACTTCGTCACCAACCCGGCCTCACGGGCCTTCGTGATGACTTCCAGCGAACGGGCGTAGCGGAACCCGGGGCGGATCCGCTTGAAGATCCGCGGCACCGTCTCCACGTTGTGCGCCAACACCTCCGGCCGCGACCCGAACACCTCGGCCAGCTGCGCCGGATCGGCGTTGAAGTCCGGGATGAGCAACTCCACACCCGTACCCGGGTTCAGCTCGTGGATCTGCCGGACGGTCTCCGCATACAGCCAGGCCCCGCCGTCGGCCAGGTCGTCGCGCGCAACACCCGTGACGGTCGAGTACCGCAAACCCATGGCCTGCACGGATTCCGCGACCTTGCGCGGCTCCGTGCGGTCCAGCGCGGACGGTTTCCCGGTATCGATCTGGCAGAAGTCACACCGGCGCGTGCACTGGTCCCCACCGATCAGGAACGTCGCCTCACGGTCTTCCCAGCACTCGTAGATATTGGGACAGCCCGCTTCCTCGCAGACGGTGTGCAGGCCCTCCCGGCGCACCAAGCCCTTCAGTTCGGTGAACTCCGGCCCCATCCGCACCTTCGTCCTGATCCACGACGGCTTCTTCTCAATGGGCGTCTCGCTGTTGCGGACCTCCAGCCGCAGCAACTTCCGCCCCTCGGGCTGCGCGCTCATCGCGACAGGTCCGAGTACAGCGGGTGCTTCTTCGCCAGCAGCTCCACGCGCCCGCGCAGCGTCTGCGCCACGGACTCGTCGAAGTCCGGCTTCAGCGCCTCGGCGATCACGTCGGCGACCTCGGCGAAGTCCTCCGCGCCGAACCCGCGCGTGGCCAGCGCCGGCGTGCCGATGCGCAGGCCGGAGGTGACCATCGGCGGCCGCGGGTCGAACGGCACCGCGTTGCGGTTCACCGTGATCCCCACGGTGTGCAGCCGGTCCTCGGCCTGCTGACCGTCCAAAGCGGACTGCACGAGGTCCACGAGCACCAGGTGCACGTCGGTGCCACCGGTCAGCACGCGCACGCCCGCCTCGGCGCAGTCCGAACGCGACAGCCGGTCGGCCAGGATCCGCGAACCTTCGAGGGTCCGCTCCTGCCGCTCGCGGAACTCGTCGCTCGCCGCGATCTTCAACGCCACGGCCTTGGCCGCGATCACGTGCTCCAGCGGCCCACCCTGCTGGCCGGGGAACACCGCCGAGTTGATCTTCTTCGCCAGCTCCTCACGGCACAGGATCAGGCCGCCGCGCGGGCCGCCCAGCGTCTTGTGCGTGGTCGTGGTGACGATGTCCGCGTGCGGCACCGGCGACGGGTGCAGCCCCGCGGCCACCAGGCCCGCGAAGTGCGCCATGTCCACCATCAGGCGAGCGTCGACCAGGTCGGCGATCCGGCGGAACTCCGCGAAATCGAGCTGACGCGGGTAGGCCGACCAGCCCGCGATGATCAGCTTCGGCTGGTGCTCCACGGCCAGCCGCTCGATCTCGGCGAGGTCGACGATCCCGGTCTCTTTGTCGACGTGGTAGGCGACGACGTTGTAGAGCTTGCCCGAGAAGTTGATCTTCATCCCGTGCGTGAGGTGGCCGCCGTGGGCCAGGTCGAGGCCGAGGATCGTGTCGCCCGGCTTCAGCACGGCGAACATCGCCGCCGCGTTGGCCTGGGCGCCCGAGTGCGGCTGCACGTTGGCGTGCTCGGCGCCGAACAGCGCCTTCGCGCGGTCGATCGCCAGCTGCTCGACGACGTCGACGTACTCGCAGCCACCGTAGTAGCGGCGGCCGGGGTAGCCCTCCGCGTACTTGTTGGTCAGCACCGAACCCTGCGCCTCGAGCACACCGACAGGCGCGAAGTTCTCCGACGCGATCATCTCCAGCGTCGACTGCTGACGATCCAGCTCCGCGGCCACCGCGGCGGCGACCTCGGGGTCCACATCGGACAGGTGGGCGTCGAAAGTCGTCATTCAGTTCTCCTGGGTGAGCGCGGCGTACGCGGCGGCGTCGAGCAGCTCCGGGACGTCGCCCGTGAGCCGCACCTTCAGGAGCCATCCTTCGGTGTAGGGGTCGGAGTTCACGATCTCGGGGGTGTCCGATGTGGTCTCGTTCACCTCGACGACCTCGCCGCTCACCGGCGAGTACAGCTCGCTCACGGACTTCGTCGACTCGACCTCGCCGAACACCTCGCCCGCGGTCACCGTGCCGCCCACGGCGGGCAGCTGCACGAACACGATGTCACCGAGCGACTCGGCGGCGAAGGCGGTGATGCCCACGGTCGCGACGCCGTCGACGACCGACAGCCACTCGTGTTCCTTGGTGTAGGACAGGTTCTGGGGGATGCTCACGGTAAACGGGCCTCTCAGGCTCGGGAGTAGAAGGGCAGGGCGACGACCTCCACGGGCTCGATCCTGCCCCTGATGTCGACGGAAAGCTTCGTACCAGGCTCGGCGTACGCCCGATCGACGTAGGCCATCGCGATCGGGTAACCCAGCGTCGGCGAAAGGGCACCACTGGTCACTTCGCCCACCGAAACGCCGTCGGAGACCACGTTGTACCCGTGCCTCGGCGCGCGGCGTCCGGTGGCCCGCAGCCCGACCCGCACCCGCGGAACGTCGGCCTTGGCCAGCTCCGCCAGCGCGGCCCGGCCCACGAAGTCGCCCGACTTCTCGAACTTCACCACGCGCCCCAGGCCGGCGGCGAACGGGTTGAGCTCCCGCGTGAGCTCGTTGCCGTACAACGGCATCCCGGCCTCGAGCCGCAGCGTGTCGCGGCACGCCAGCCCACACGGCACGAGCCCGAACGCCTCACCGGCGTCGGTCAGCGCCCGCCACAACGCCGGCGCCTCGGCGGCGGGCACGAACAGCTCGAAGCCGTCCTCACCCGTGTACCCCGTGCGGGCCAGGAGCACGTCGTGCCCCTTCACCACGGCGGGCACGCTCGCGTAGTACTTGAGCGCGCCCAGGTCCGCGTCGGTCACCGCCGCCAGCACGTCGACCGCGCGCGGGCCCTGCACGGCGATCAGCGCCGTGTCGGCGGACCGGTTCTCCACCACGGCGTCGAACCCGGCCACGCGCTCGGCCAGCGCCTCGGCGACCACGTCGGCGTTGCCGGCGTTGGCCACGACCAGGTACTCCTCGTCGGCCAGCCGGTAGACGACCAGGTCGTCGAGCACGCCGCCGTCGGCGTCGCAGATCATCGTGTAGCGGGCGCGGCCCGGCTTCACTCCGGTGAGGTTGCCGACCAGCGCGTAGTCGAGCACGTCGGCGGCCTGCGCGCCGCGGACGTGGATCTCGGCCATGTGCGACAGGTCGAACAGCCCGGCCGCCTCGCGCACGGCCTTGTGCTCGGCCAGCTCACTGGCGTAGCGGACCGGCATCGACCAGCCCGCGAAGTCGGTGAACAGCGCGCCCAGTCCCTTGTGGACGGCGTGCAGGGAGGTCTCTTTAGCTGCGTTCGTTTCAACCACGGGGCGCTCAGCCTTCGTACGCGTTGAGGGGCGGGCAGGAGCAGACGAGGTTGCGGTCTCCGCGCGCCCCGTCGATCCGGCGCACCGGCGGCCAGTACTTGTTCTTGCGCGACACACCCGCCGGGTACACCGCCAGCTCACGGTCGTAGTCGTGCGTCCACTCGCCCACCAGCGTCTCCGCCGTGTGCGGGGCGGCGCGCAGCGGGCTCGTCTCCGCGGTCCAGCGCCCGGAGGCGACCTGGTCGATCTCGTGGCGGATGGCGATCATGGCGGCGCAGAAGCGGTCGATCTCGCCGAGGTCCTCGCTCTCGGTGGGCTCCACCATGAGCGTGCCCGCGACCGGGAACGACATCGTCGGCGCGTGGAAGCCGTAGTCGATGAGCCGCTTCGCGACGTCGTCGACGGTCACGCCGGTGTCCTTGGTGATGCCGCGCAGGTCGAGGATGCACTCGTGCGCGACCAGGCCGTCCTGTCCGGTGTAGAGCACCGGGTAGTGCGGCGACAGGCGGGCGGCGACGTAGTTGGCCGCGAGCACCGCGACCTTCGTGGCCGCCGTGAGGCCGGGCGCGCCCATCATGCGCACGTACGCCCACGAGATCGGCAGGATCGACGCCGAGCCGTAGGGCGCGCCGCTGATCGGGCCGACGCCGGTGGCCGGGCCCGCCGCGTCGAGCAGCGGGTGGTTCGGCAGGTACGGCGCGAGGTGCGCGCGCACCGCGACCGGGCCGACGCCGGGGCCGCCACCGCCGTGGGGGATGCAGAACGTCTTGTGCAGGTTCAGGTGCGACACGTCGCCGCCGAACTCACCCGGCTTCGCCAGGCCCAGCAGCGCGTTGAGGTTCGCGCCGTCGACGTACACCTGGCCACCGCCGTCGTGCACGATCTTGGCGAGCCGCTCGATGCCGTGCTCGTACACGCCGTGCGTGGACGGGTAGGTGACCATGATCGCCGCGAGCGTCTCGCGGTTCGCGTCGACCTTGGCCTGCAGGTCTTCGAGGTCGACGTTGCCCTCGTCGGTGCACTTCACCACGACCACGCGCATGCCGGCGAGCACGGCCGAGGCCGCGTTGGTGCCGTGCGCGGACGACGGGATCAGGCAGACGTCGCGCTCGGGCTGGCCGTTGGCGTGATGGTAGCCGCGGATGGCGAGCAGACCGGCGAGCTCACCCTGGCTGCCGGCGTTGGGCTGCAGGGAAACCTGGTCGTAGCCGGTCACCTCGGCGAGCCAGCCCGACAGCTGGGCCACGAGCCGGTGGTAGCCCTCGGCGTCCTCGGCCGGTGCGAACGGGTGGATGCCCGCGAACTCGCGCCAGCTGATCGGCTCCATCTCGGTGGTGGCGTTGAGCTTCATCGTGCACGAGCCCAGCGGGATCATGCCGCGGTCGAGCGCGTAGTCCAGGTCGGCGAGCTTGCGCAGGTAACGCAGCATCGACGTCTCGGAGCGGTGCGTGCTGAACACCTCGTGGGCCATGAAGCCGCTCTCGCGCACGATGCCGCTCGGCAGCGCGGTGGCGGTGGCCCACTCGGCGTCCACGCCGAACGCGCGCAGCACCTGCGCGAGGATGTCCGGCCGGGTGACCTCGTCGCAGGCCACCCGCACATGGTCGGCGTCGACGTGCCCGAGGTTGATGCCCGCCTCGCGCGCGGCCGCGTGAACCTCGGCGGCGCGGCCGGGAACGTGCGCGACGACCGTGTCGAAGAACGCCTCGTGCACGACCTCCACGCCACCTTCGCGCAGCGCTGCGGCGAAGCCCGCCGCCAGCTCGTGCACGCGGGTCGCGATGGCCTTCAGGCCGTCCGGGCCGTGGTACACGGCGTACATCGCGGCGAGCACGGCCGGCAGCACCTGCGCGGTGCAGATGTTCGACGTCGCCTTCTCACGGCGGATGTGCTGCTCGCGCGTCTGCAGCGCGAGCCGGTAGGCCATGTTGCCGTCGGCGTCCACGGACACGCCCACCAGGCGGCCCGGCAGCGAACGCTCGAGCCCGGCGCGCACGGCCAGGTAACCCGCGTGCGGGCCGCCGTAGCCCAGCGGCACGCCGAAGCGCTGCGTCGAACCCGCGGCGACGTCGGCGCCGAACTCGCCCGGCGAGGTGATCAGCGTGAGCGCAAGCAGGTCGGCAGCCACCGTGTAGAGGGCGCCCGCGGCCTTCGCGGCCTCGGAAATGGCGTGGTAGAAGCCGCGGCCCCGCAGCACGCCGGACGCGCCGGGGTACTGCACGACGACGCCGAAGAACTCCTCGGGCAGCCCGGTGAGCAGGTCGCGCACCTGCACGTCGATGCCCAGCGCGGCGGCTCGCGTGCGCACGACGGCGATGGTCTGCGGCAGGCATTCGGCGTCGAGGACGATCACATTGGACTTCGACTTCGACGAGCGGCGCATCAGCGTCATGGCCTCGGCGACGGCGGTCGACTCGTCGAGCATCGACGCGTTGGCCGTGGTCAGGCCCGTGAGGTCGGCGACCATCGTCTGGAAGTTCAGCAGCGCTTCGAGCCGGCCCTGCGAGATCTCCGGCTGGTACGGCGTGTAGGCGGTGTACCACGCGGGGTTCTCGAGCACGTTGCGGCGGATCACGCCCGGCGTGACGGTGTCGGAGTAGCCGAGGCCGATCATCTGCGTCATCGGGCGGTTGAGCGCCGCGAGCGCGCGCAGCTCGGCGGTGGCTTCCTCTTCGGACGCGGCCTCGGGCAGATCCAGGTCACCGGTGGTGCGGATGGCGGACGGGACGGCCGCCTCCACGAGGGCGTCCAGGCTTCCGTAACCGCATTCGGCGAGCATCTTGGCCCGCTCGGCCTCAGCGGGGCCGATGTGGCGGGCGTCGAACGGTGTGGAGGTGATGGGAGCTCCTCGGGCCGGGCACCGGGCGCAGCGGTGCGCTGGGAACTCCCCCTCTGTCATGGGCACCTGAGAGTTTCACCGCGCAGCGCGGCTTTCACCTTGGGTGAGGCGCGGGTGCGCCTGCTTTCCAGAGTGGCCTCGCGCGAAGCGGTAGTGGGTACCTGAGAGATTCCGGGGAGTTTGCTCCTTCGGTGCCCCACCGGTCTCATGGGGGCTCTCCCGCTCCTGCTCGAACGGCCCGGTATTCATGTTTGTGTGCTGGCGGCCACGTTACCTGCCGCTTTGCGCGCCAGTCTACCTCGGACGGTTCACGCCACACCCGCCGAGCCGCGGGGAGAAGGTGCGCAGGTGACGGGTCTGCGAGGGAAGCGTCACGGGGACCTTCGTGATCTTCGACGGACCGGCCAGCAGCGCGCACAGGTCGGCACAGCGAGTGAGCAGCACGGCCAGGTCGCGCAGTTCGTCGTCGCCGGCCCCGAGGCAGGACTGGGCGCACAGCGATAGCAACCGCGCGGCCTCGCCGCACATCGACTTCACCGACATGCGGACCATCGCGACCTCGGCGGCCATGCCGGAGCACCGGTCCAGCGTGTCGGCGCACAGCCGTGACATCGACGCCGCCGCGAGCATCACCGGTCCCATCGTGGCCAGCTCACTGCCGGGTTCGGCACGCCGCGCCAGCGCCTTTTCGCACCGCGTCCGGCACAGTTCGCAGAGGTCGGCGACCTCCTGCAGCATCGGAGACGCTTCACGGATCGGCATGGCACCCTCCCGGACCGGCGACCGGACCGGTCGCCACGGTTCCGGTCTACCCACCGCGAAACCGGACGGGGGGCGTCGCCACCGGAACAGGCGGAAGATCAACCCGTCCCGGTGAAACGTTGTGCCCGAGTTCCTAAAGTGGAGTGACGTACGCGCCCGAAATGCCACCGTCCACGAGGAACTGCGACGCGGTGATGAAGCTGGCGTCGTCACTGGCCAGGAAGGCCACCGCGGCGGCGATCTCCTCCGGCTCGGCGAACCGGCCGACGGGCACGTGCACCAGCCGCCGCGCGGCACGTTCCGGGTCCTTCGCGAAGAGCTCCTTCAGCAGCGGCGTGTTCACCGGCCCCGGGCACAGCGCGTTGACGCGGATGTTCTCCCGAGCGAACTGCACGCCCAGCTCGCGGCTCATCGCGAGCACCCCGCCCTTCGACGCGGTGTAGGAGATCTGCGAGGTCGCCGCGCCCATCACGGCCACGAACGACGCCGTGTTGATGATCGAACCCTTGCCCTGACGCTGCATGTGCGGCAGCGCGGCCTTGCAGCACAGGTACACCGAGGTCAGGTTCACGCGCTGCACGCGCTCCCACGCCTCGAAGTCCGTGGTGAGGATCGAGTCGTCCTCGGGCGGCGAGATGCCGGCGTTGTTGAACGCCACGTCGACCGCGCCGAACTGGTCCACAGCCGTCTGGAACAGGGCCTCCACCTGCTCGGGGTCGGTCACGTCGGCCTGCACGAACAGGCCCCCGACCTCGTCGGCCGCCGCCTTGCCCTGCTCGGGCGTGAGGTCGCCGATCACGACCTTCGCGCCCTCGCTCGCCAGCCGGCGCGCCGACGCGAGGCCGATGCCGCTGGCCCCGCCCGTGATCACGGCGACACGGCCGTCGAAACGCTGCACCATCTCTCTCAATCCTCCGTGCTCAGGAAAACGTTCTTCGTCTCGGTGAAGGCCGTCGGCGCGTCCGGCCCCAGCTCACGGCCGAGACCCGACTGCTTGAACCCGCCGAACGGGGTCCAGTACCGCACCGACGAGTGCGAGTTCACCGAAAGGTTCCCCGACTCCACCCCGCGCGCGACGCGGAAGGCCCGCCCGACGTCGCGTGTCCAGATCGATCCGGAGAGGCCGTAGTCGGTGTGGTTGGCCATGCGGATGGCGTCGGCCTCGTCGTCGAACGGGACCACGGCCACGACCGGGCCGAAGATCTCGTCGGCGGCCAGCGGGTCGGCGAGGCTCGCCGGCGTGACGACGGTGGGCGCGAACCAGTAACCCGGCCCCTCGGGCGCGCTGCCGCGAAACGCAACAGGTGTCGCGTCAGTGACGTACGACGAGACCTTCGCGTGGTGCGCGGCGGAGATCAGCGGGCCCATCTCCGTGGCGTCCTCACCGGGATCGCCGACGACCACGCCCTGCACGGCCGGCTCCAGCAGCTCCATGAACCGCTCGTGGACGCTGCGCTGCACCAGGATCAGCGAACGCGCGCAGCAGTCCTGGCCGGCGTTGTCGAACACCCCGTACGGCGCCGTCGCGGCGGCCTTCTCCAGGTCGGCGTCGGCGAACACGACGTTGGCGTTCTTGCCGCCCAGCTCCAGCGTCACGCGCTTCACCTGCGCCGCGCAGCCGGCCATGATCTGCTTGCCGACCTCGGTGGAGCCGGTGAAGACGACCTTGCGCACCAGCGCGTGGTCCACGAACCGCTGCCCCACCACCGAACCCTTGCCCGGCAGGACCTGGAACACGTCCTCGGGGATGCCGGCCTCGCGCGCGAGCTCGCCGAGGCGGATCGCGGTGAGCGGCGTGAGCTCCGCGGGCTTGAGCACCACGGTGTTGCCGGCCGCGAGCGCCGGCGCGAAGCCCCAGCCCGCGATGGGCATCGGGAAGTTCCAGGGCACGATCACGCCGACCACGCCGAGTGGTTCGTGGAAGGTCACGTTCACTCCGCCGGGCACCGGGATCTGTTGCCCGATCAGGCGTTCCGGCGCCGCGGAGTAGTAGTTCAGGACGTCGCGGACGTTGCCCGCTTCCCATCGCGCGTTGCCGATCGTGTGGCCGGAGTTGGTCACCTCGAGGCGCGCGAGGTTCTCGAGGTCGGCCTCGACGGCGTCGGCGAAGCGGCGCAGCAGCCGCGCGCGATCGCCGGGGGCGACGGCCCGCCAGGCTCCGAACGCGGCGTGGGCGCGGGCGATCGCCGCGTCGGTCTCTTCGGCGCTCGTGAGCGCGACCGACCGCACCACCTGCTCGGTGGCGGGGTTGATCACGTCGAACGTCTGCGTCACTTGCGCTCCTCTGCTGCTTCGAGTGCTGCCACGACCAAGGCCCGGAACAGGCGCACGTCTTCGGTGTCCTGCTCGGGATGCCACTGCACCCCGAGCACGAACTCGCCGCCGGGCAGCTCGGCCGCCTCGACGGTGCCGTCGGCGGCGTGCCCGGATGCGACCAGGCCTTCGCCGAGCCGGTCGATGGCCTGGTGGTGGTAGCAGTGGCCCTTCGTCTCGGGCCCGAGCAACGCGGCGGCGCGTGTGCCGTCGACGAGGGTGATGCTGCTGGTGCCGAACGTCGCGGGCGCGGGCTGGTGCGCGGTGTCGCCGAGGGACTCGGGCAGGTGCTGGGTGAGCGTGCCGCCGAGGGCGACGCTGATCACCTGCAGCCCGCGGCACACGCCGAGCACGGGTTTGCGCGCCGCGCGGGCCGCCTCGAACAGGCCGAACTCGAAGGCGTCACGGCCCGGGCGCGTGTACGTGGCGGGGTGGGGCTCGGCGCCGTACTTGCCCGGCTCGACGTCGGCGCCGCCGGTGAGCACGAGCCCGTCCACGCGGTCGACGAGGCTCGCGTACGCGTCGGTCAAGGGCGGCAGCAGCACGGGAATCCCGCCGGCGGCCACCACGCAGTCGGTGTAAACGCGGTGCAGCAGCGTGGCTTCCGTGTCCCACGCGAGGAACTTGGCCTGCTCGACGTAGGTGGTGAGCCCGATGACGGGTTTGTGCTCAGAGACGTTCGAAGCCACGGATGAGCTCCCAATCGGTCACGGCCTTCTCGAACGCCTCCCGCTCCACGCGGGCGGCGTTGAGGTAGTGGTCCACCACATCGTCGCCGAAGGCCTCGCGCGCGATGCGGCTGCCCGCCAGCACGTCCGCGGCTTCACCCAAGGTGGTGGGCACGGTCGGCTTGTCGGAGCCGTACGCGTTGCCCGCGAACTCGGGCTCCAGGGGCAGCTCGTTCTCGATGCCGTGCAGGCCGGCGGCGATCAGCGCGGCGACGGCGAGGTACGGGTTCACGTCGCCGCCCGGCACGCGGTTCTCCACGCGCAGCGAGTCGCCGTGACCCACCACGCGCAGCGCGCACGTGCGGTTGTCCGTGCCCCACGCGACTGCCGTCGGGGCGAAACTGCCGCGCACGAACCGTTTGTAGGAGTTGATGTTCGGGGCGAAGAAGTAGGTCAGCTCGCGCAGCGCGGCCAGCTGGCCGGCGAGGAAGTGCTCCATGAGCTTCGAGAAGCCGTGGTCGCCGTCGCCGGGCAGGACCGCGTTGCCGTCGGTGCCGCGCAGGCTGAGGTGGATGTGGCAGGAGTTGCCTTCGCGCTCGTTGTACTTCGCCATGAACGTGAGGCTCTTGCCCTCCTGCGCGGCGATCTCCTTGGCGCCGTTCTTGTAGACGCTGTGGTTGTCGCACGTGGTGAGCGCCTCCGCGTAGCGGAACGCGATCTCCTGCTGGCCGGGGTTGCACTCGCCCTTGGCCGACTCGGGGTACAGGCCGGCGCCCGCCATCTCGTTGCGGATGCGGCGCAGCAGCGGCTCGACGCGCGCGGTGCCGAGCATCGAGTAGTCCACGTTGTACTGGTTCGACGGCTTGATGCCCTGGTAACGCTTGTCCCACGCGGCTTCGTAGCTGTCGTCGAACACGATGAACTCGAGCTCGGTGCCCACGAACGCCTGCAGGTTCCGGTCTTCGAGACGCTCCAGCTGTCGCCGCAGCACCTGTCGCGGCGACACCGCGACGGGCCCGCCGCCGTCCACGCGCTCGACGTCGGCGAGCACCAGCGCCGTGCCCTCCTGCCACGGGACGAGGCGCAGGGTGGTGAAGTCGGGGCGCAGCACGAAGTCGCCGTAGCCCGCGTCCCAGCTCGAGATGGCGTACCCGTCGACCGTGTTCATGTCGACGTCGACGGCGAGCAGGTAGTTGCACGCCTCGGTGGCGTGGCCGACGACCTCTTCGAGGAAGTACTCGGCCGAGCAGCGTTTGCCCTGGAGCCGGCCCTGCATGTCGGTGATCGCGACCAGCACCGTGTCGATCGTGCCCGCCGCGACCCGCTCACGGAGCGCGTCGAGCGTGAGCAACCCTCGCCTGCCAACCATGGCACCGCCCCAAAGGTTTGGAAGGGATCCTTTGCGGGTTCTTCCTACCGGCCGGTGCTCGCGCGGTCAATCCGGTCAAAGGTATTCTTGGGGCCCTTTGAGTAAGCACTGCGTAAGAGCCTCGTATGTCCGGCTTGCCCGGCTGAGAAGAATCTGTGAATCGTGGGGGTGCGGGACCAAACGCGCCGTCTCGGGCGTTGAACGGGACAAGAGAGGTGAGAGGGATGACAGAAGCATTCACGCAGTCCACGATCAGCCGGCAGCAGGCGCGGCCGCAGCTCCCGACCATGCCCACGGGCTGGCCGATCGGCTCCTACGAGTCCTACGAGCAGGCACAGAAGGCGGTCGACCACCTCGCGGGCACCGACTTCCCCATCAGCGACGTCACCATCGTCGGCATCCAGCCGATGCTCGTGGAGCGCATCGCGGGCCGCATGAGCTGGAGCAAGGTCCTCAGCAGCGCCGCCATGTCCGGCGCGGTGTTCGGCCTGTTCCTGGGCCTGGTGCTCAGCCTGCTCAACCCCGCCGCGGGCCTGCTGTCCATCGTCATCGGCCTCGTCGCGGGCGTCGCCTTCAACCTGCTGTTCGGCGCCCTGGGCTACGCGGCCAACCGCAACAAGCGCGGCTTCGTCTCGCAAAGCCAGCTCGTCGCCCAGCGCTACGACGTCCTGTCGCAGCCCCGCAACGCCGAAAAGGGCCGCGCCCTCCTCGCGGACCTGGCCGCCCGCTCGGCCTTCGGCCACTGACGTAACCCCCGAAACTCGGGCGCCTGGGTCTCGAACCCCGGGCGCCCGAGTTCTTTTTTGCCTCCGTGCTGCCGGGTCCGGCGGGGACTGCTCAGGACGCGGATCGCACGCCTCGCCCGCTTGCCGCCTCTTACTCCCCACCGGTTCGGCAGCATCAGCCTCAGGCACCCCGGGGCACCGTTTGTCGGGATGAGCCGATCCTCGCACCCCGGCGGTTCTGGCAGGCACCGGTTTTGCGGTGGCCATGACCGGACCACGACGTAGACGGAACCGGGGGAGCAGCCCCGACCTCTGCTCCCCCGGTCCCTCGCACGCTCTACCGACTCGGCGGAGCAGGGCTGGTCGGCAAAGTCGGCTTCGCCGGCGCCGACGACGTCGGCTTGGCCGGTGCGCTGGAAGGGGCACTCGACGAAGGCGCCGGCTTCGGGATCGCCGCGGCGAACGGCACCCCGGCCTCCTCGCGGCAATACCCGAGGTAGCCGTTGTACCCATCCCGGTTTCCATTGCCGTCCTGCACGCCCTGCACGAGCTGCGGCCGCGGGAACCGGTTGTCCTCGCCGATCTTCGAGCGGGTGCCGGTGTCCTGTTCGCAGCCGTAGCGCGTGACGGTCAGCGGGCGGCCCTGGTCGTCGTACAGGTAGACGTCCGTGAGCGGCTTGCCGGAGGCGTCGAAGGCGTAGACGTTGTCGACGTCCTCGTTGCCGTACCGCAGCTGCTGGTTGCCGTAGGTGTCCGTGGACGGCGACGAGTACGACGTCGTGTCCGGGTAGTACGTGCGGTGCGTGATCAGGTCGATCGCCGCGCCGAAGCCGCCGAACGCGCCGCCGATGACGAAGGCCGACACCGGCACCGCGATCCACAGCAGCCGCCGGTCGCCGCCGACCTTCGGGCCGGCCCAGACCACCGCCGCGGCGGCCGCGATGAGGAACGGCAGCAGCAGCACCGCGTACGAGTGCCGCACCATCAGCAGCAGGCCGAACCCGACCAGCGCCACCGCGCACACCACCCACCACGCGGGCTTCAGCGAGCGCAGGTACCCCACCGCCTTGTCGCCCTCGCGGTTCGCGCGCCACGACCGCACCGACTCCCGCGTCCGCACGACCTCGGGCAGCTCCAGCACGGCCGAAACCCCGCGGTTGAACAGGAAAATCAAGCTCAACGCGAACACCGGCGCGAGGAGCAGCAGCCCCAGCAACCTGTCCGGATCGAGACTCACCGCCGCCGCGAACGCGAACAACGCGAGCCCGGCGGCGCAGAACACCAAGCCCCACAAGGCAAAACGAGCCGCGAACAAGCTCGGGGCCTTCGCCGGAGCCAGCACGGCCGTCGCCCCTTCGGCCCCCGCGGGCGCCGGCGGATAACCCCCGGACGCGCGCAGCTCGGCCGCGTAGCTCTCCGGCGAGCCCAGCCGTTCGATGAGCTGCTCGACGCGCGCGTCGGCCCCCAGCTCCGTTTCCATCTCGGCCAGGTGCGGCCGGACGTCCTCCAGGATCTCCTCGATCTCCCCCGCGGGCAGATCGGCGAGCGCGGTGCGGACCCTCGCCAGGTACACGCGCACCGCGGTGGGCTTCTCCGTACTCATGCGGCCTCTCCCAGTAACCCGTTCATCGTCGACGCGAAACTCGCCCACGTCTTCCCCGACTCCTGCAGCCGCGCTCTCCCCGGCTCGTTCAGGCTGTAGTACTTGCGGTGCGGGCCCTCTTCGCTCGGCACGACGTACGACGTCAGCAGCCCGGCCTTGTACAGCCGGCGCAACGTGCCGTAAACGGAAGCGTCCCCCACTTCCTCCAGGCCGGCCACGCGAAGTCTTCGGAGCACGTCGTAGCCGTACCCGTCGTCTTCGCGAAGCACGGCCAGCACCGCCAGGTCCAGCACTCCCTTGAGCAGCTGACTGATCTCCACGGCACCCTCCAGTCTTGCGCTTGGAACGGTACCACGCATTGCGCAGTAGTGTGCACGGCGGACGGCCGTTCGGCGGAAACCGTCCGCGCGGAAAGGTGAAGATCAGACCGGAACGCCCAGCTCACGCCGGGTTTCGCGCCGCACGTCGGCCACCAGAGCCGAGCGCCGCCACGCGCGCGTCACCTCGACGAGCCACGCGGCCTCTGCACTCACGTCGGCGGCCACGGCCCGGCTCAGGGGCGCGTCGGCGTCGTCGGGCTGGAACCGGTGGTCGGCTTCGCGCGCGACGAGGGCGGCGGCGAGCGTGGCGGCGTCGACGGTCGCGGCCACCCGGCGCGTCGGCACACCGTCGCGGCGGGCGCGGTCCACCACGCGCGCGGGCAGGTCCGGGTCGAAGTACGGCCGCAGCGCGAGGTGCCCGTCACGGATCTCGATCACGCGCCGGTACAGCGCGAACTCCGCCCCACGCCCCAGACCACGAGCCGGATCCAGGGCGATGCCCGGCACGGCGTCGCGCAGCACCGTCCACAGTGGCTCGATCCGGCGGTAACCGCGGTACGCGCGCAGCCACCGGAACGGCGTGGCGAGCGAAGGCCCCCACACCGACAACGTCGAGCCCGCCACGGCGAGCACCACACACGCCGCCCCCAGTACCGCGGCCGGCAGGTCCTCCGTCGCCTCCACGCGGCCATCCGAGACGAGCGCGGCCACGTCGTCGAGGTCCCACAGCGTCCACGCGACCGCGGCGACCACGCCCGCGAAGATCAGCCACAACCCCGTGCGAAGCGAACCCGCGCGGGCGCGCATGGCGAAGCGCGCGAAGAAGACGGCGACGAGCGTCAGGCTCAGCACCCCGTATACGACGAACACCAGCTCATACGCGATCAAGAACGGTCGCCGTTCAACGGCGACGACCGTCTCGTCACCCGCACGGTCCGGGCCCGCCAGGATGAACAGCACGATCTCCACGGCGATCACGAACCACGACAGGACCGCGTGCCGGC
Organism: Amycolatopsis sp. NPDC047767; assembly: GCF_040704195.1. Lineage (NCBI taxonomy): Bacteria > Bacillati > Actinomycetota > Actinomycetes > Pseudonocardiales > Pseudonocardiaceae > Amycolatopsis > Amycolatopsis sp. NPDC047767. The sequence goes on along the minus strand of NZ_JBEYSJ010000008.1, from coordinate 44,538 downwards.
CCAGGCGCGCGTCGGCGCCGAAGCGCATCGAGCGCGTGAACGCGACCGTGAACCCGATCGCGCCGAACTTCGCGAGGTCGCCGGCCAGCGGCGCGTACTCGGCGTACCAGCGGTGGTGGCCGGCCAGCTCGTCCATCGCCGGCATGCCGTCGGTGATGCCGAGCGCGATGCAGATGCCGAAGCCGGCGAGGAACCACAACGTGCGAGCCGGCTGGTCGCGCCCGGCCTCGAGCAGCTTCATTCCGAAGCCGGCGAACCCGAGCACACAGGCCAGGTACGCCAGCGTCTCGATCACGGGTTCCGGCGGCGCGGGCGGCCGCCGAACATGTCGTCCATGCGGGCCATGCCGCTGTCCGCCACCGGCCGAGGTCCCTGCACCTTCGCCACGCGCTGGGCGAGCAACGACGCCACGAGCTCCGCTTCCTGCTCCTCCACGGCCGAATACGTGGTCCGCCCCAGCACCCGGCGAACCAGCTCCGGCGAGAGGCTGGGCATCAACGCACGGCTCACGGCGACGTCGATGGCCGCGCCTTCAGCGCCCGCGTCGGACCCGACGTGCCCGCAGAGCAGGTGGCCCACCTCGTGCAGCAGGATGTGGCGCCGGTGCAGGGCCGTGGTGTTGGTGGGATAGAGGATGTAGTCGGCTCGCGCGGTGCTCATCAGCAGGCCGCACGGCCCGCCGGACGGCGCGTTGACCGGCATCAGCTCGATGGGCCGGCCGCGACCGGCGGCGATGCCCGCCACGAACTCGGCGGCGTCGAAGGGCTCGGGCAGCGCCGGCGCCTCGGCCAGACGACGGCAGCGTCGCCAGAGCTCGCGCCGCCCGTCCGCCACCCCTCAGTCCTCCTTCTTCACGCCGCTTCGCGCGGCCTCCCTCCGGGCGATCGCGTCGATCATGTCGCTGATCGTGTCGAGCCCGTCGGGCGAGAGCGTGATGGCCCGCAGTGCCACGTCGCGGACACCGGCGTCGCGCAAGGCGCCGAGCAACGCCAGCTCTTCCGCGATCTTCACGCTCTGCTCGTCGTCGAAGAAGTATGCCGGAGGAACACCGAAAAACTGCGCGAGCGCCTCGAGATGACGCTTCGTGGGGTTGTCGCGACGCCCGGTGCGCAGCTGCCAGAGGTACGTGGTGGAGAAGCTCTCCCCCGTCGCCTCACGACACGCGCGGGCGACCTCCTCGTGGCTGTACTGGTCGCGGTCGGGCCGGCGCACGACGTGGAACAGCTGGTCGATCTTGTCGGCCAGCGACGATCTGTCCGGCTCCGTCATGCTGCTCCTCTTCCGCCCCGTTCATTCTAGTTGATCGCCTCGACAGACGCATCAACGCGAGCTGCGGGGCCGCGGCTGGCACTTCGGGCAGGAGTAGGACGAGCGGTTCATGAACGGTTCCCGCCGGATCGCCGTTCCGCACCGGCGGCACGGTAGTCCTTCCTGGCCGTATGCGTCGAGAGATCGGGAAAAGTACCCGGATTGCCCGTTCACGTTGACGTACAACGCATCGAAGGACGTGCCACCCACGGCGAGCGCCGCGCTCATCACTTCGCCGGCGGCGGCCAGCAGCGCGCTGCCCTGGGCGTTGGTGAGCTTGTCGGTGGGCCGGGTGCCGTGCAACTTGGTGCGCCACAAGGCTTCGTCGGCGTAAATGTTGCCGACGCCGGACACGAGGGTCTGGTCCAGCAGCGCGCGCTTGACCTCGGTGCGCCGCGAGCGCAACGCCTTCACGGCGGCCGCCGGGTCGAACCGCGCGTCCATCGGGTCGCGGGCGATGTGAGCGATGGTGGCGGGCAGCAGGTCGCCCTCGACGTCGGCCAGATCGTCGAGCGCGAGGCCGCCGAAGGTGCGCTGGTCCACGAACCGCAGCTCCGGACCGTCGTCGTCGAAGCGGACGCGCACGCGCAGGTGTTTCTCGTCGAGCGTGCCCTCGGGCTGCACCAGCATCTGGCCGCTCATGCCGAGGTGTGCGAGCACGGCCTCACCGTGCGACAGCTCCAGCCACAGGTACTTGCCCCGCCGGCGCGCGGCTTCGATCACGACCCCGGCCAGCCGGCCGGTGAAGTCTTCCGCACCGAGGGCGTGCCTGCGGATCGCGCGCGGGTGCAGGACCTCGACCTTGCTGACGGTGCGACCGGCCACGTGGGCCTCGAGGCCGGCGCGCACGACCTCGACCTCGGGAAGTTCGGGCATGGCGTCCATTCTGCCCGTCGGGTACGACAGTTCCGGACCGGTCGGGCGTCAGCCTTCGGACTTGGCGGAGCCTTCGCCCAGCTCTTCGGACAGGGCGCGCCACGCCGTTTCGGCGGCCTTCTGCTCGGCTTCCTTCTTCGTGGTGCCGGAACCGTTGCCCAGCGGACGGCCCGCGACCAGCACCGTGGCGGTGAACTCCTTGCGGTGGTCCGGACCGGTGTCCTCCACGCGGTACTCGGGCACGCCGAGACCGGAGGACGCCGTGAGCTCCTGCAGGCTGGTCTTCCAGTCGAGACCGGCCCCGCGCAGGGGCGCCTCGGCCAGCAGGCCGTCGAAGAGGTGGTGCACGAGCTTGCGCGCGACCTCGATGCCGTGGGCCAGGTACGTGGCACCGATCACGGCTTCGAGACCGTCGGCGAGGATGCTCGCCTTGTCCCGGCCGCCGGTGAGCTCTTCGCCCTTGCCCAGCAACAGGTGCGCCCCGAGCCCGCCCTCGCCCAGCCCGCGGGCGACACCCGCCAGCGCGTGCATGTTGACGACGCTGGCGCGCAGCTTCGCGAGCTGGCCTTCCGGCAGGTCCGGGTGCGTGGTGTACAGGTGGTCCGTGACGACCAGGCCGAGCACCGCGTCGCCGAGGAACTCCAGCCTCTCGTTGGGCGGGAGCCCACCGTTCTCGTACGCGTACGAACGGTGGGTCAGCGAAAGCCGAAGGAGCTCGGGGTCGAATTCGACCCCGAGCGCCTCGAGCAGTGTCGTGGGATCGGCCGCGGGTCCCCCGGCGGACTTACCCCCCATGGTCGGCTGCCCGATCAGGCGGGCTCGACGACCTGGCGGCCGTTGTGCTGGCCGCACGTCGGGCACGCGATGTGCTGCAGCTTCGGCTGACGGCAGGCGCGGTTGGAGCAGGGCACCAGCTGAACCGGAGCCGCCTTCCACTGGCTGCGGCGCGCGCGCGTGTTGGATCGCGACATCTTCCGCTTCGGGACGGCCACGAGTAGATCTCCTTCAGACTGTCTGCCCGCGTTCACGAGCCGAACTGACTTCTCCCGGATCGAGCTGGACGCTCGTCAGGCTTGCTCTCCGGAGCCGTGCGCAGGCTTTTCGCCCGCGTTCTCGTCGAATCGCTCGACCAGCGCGGCCCACCGAGGGTCTATCTTCTCATGCCCGTGTCCGGGCTCGAGATCGGCCCACTTGACGCCGCATTCGGTGCAGAGTCCGGCGCAGTCTTCCTCGCACAGCGGCACGAGGGGAAGCGCCAGGACCACGGCGTCGCGGACGATCGGTTCGAGGTCGATCCGGTCGTCGACCAGCCGCGGGATCTCGTCCTCGTCGGTGGTCTCCTCGGTGGCCGAACCCGGGTAGGCGAACAGCTCGGTGAGGTCGACCTCGATCTCTTCGGTGAGGGGGTCGAGGCAGCGCGAGCACGTGCCGGTGGCGGTGGCGCTCGCGGTGCCGCTGACCAGCACACCCTCGACCACGGATTCGAGGAGCAAGTCGAGCTCGAGGACGGAACCGGCCTCGAGCGAGATGACGTCGGGCACACCGAGGGTGGCCTCGAGGGGCACGCTCCGGCGCACCTCGCGGCTCAGGCCGGCGTGGCGGCCGAGCTCACGGGTGTCGACGACCCACGGGCTCTTGTCGTCGAGCTGGGCGGGGCGGGTGTTCTGGGCAGGGTTCTCTGACATCGCATACCAGGGTACGCAGGGTGCGCCAGTGCTTTCGCGCTGGTGCCGAGCGTCACTCTTCCCGACGGCGCGCGGGCGGTCAGACCTGGTAGTCGTACAGCGTCGGGCGGCCGCTGTTGCCGCCAAGGTTCACCGGCGAACGCAGGTGATTGCGGCCCGAGTCGACGGTGCGCAGCGTGGTCGCGAGCAGCTCCGAGAACTCGGCGAGCTTGCCGTCCACGTACGCGTCGCAGTCGGCGCGCTGGCGGTCGGCCTCGGCGTGCGCCTCGTCGACGATGCGAGCCGACTCGGCGTGCGCGGCCTGGACCACCTCGGTCTGCGAGACGAGCCGCGCCTGCTCGGCACGGGCGTCCTCGATGGCGCGCTCGTAGGCGTCGCGGCCGGCCTGGATCATGCGCTCGGACTCGGCGCGGGAGCGGTCGGTGAGGTTCTGGTACTCGGCCTGGCCGGCGGCGACCATGCGCTCGGCCTCGTTGTGGGCGTCGCCCATCATTTGCTCGGCGCGGGCGCGCGCGTCCGCGAGGATCCGCTCGGCCTCCGACGCGGCGTCGGACACCGTGCGCTCGGCCTCTTCGTTGGCCCCGGCCACCGTCTCGCCGGCTTCCTTGCGGGCGGCGTGCAGCAGGTCGTCACGCTTGTCGAGCACGTCCTGGGCGTCGTCGACCTCGCCGGGCAGCGCGTCGCGGACGTCGTCGAGCAGCTCGAGGACGTCGCCGCGCGGCACGACGCAGCTGGACGTCATGGGCACCCCGCGGGCCTCTTCGACGATCGTGACGAGCTCGTCGAGTGCCTCGAAAACCCGGTACACGGCCACTCCCTCAAGCAGTAATCCCCGTTCGCTACCGATCAGTCTGCCCGCTTCCCGGCCTGAACCGGTGAACGCGCGCCGGACTGGGCGTGTCCTCTTGCGAACGGCTCATGACACAGCGTGCCGCCCCACCCGGCGCGGGTGGGGCGGCACGGGGACGGGCCGGGATTTTCAGGAGTTGAGGTCGATGCGCTTGAAGGTGGCGTAGCGGTCCGGCGTGTAGGCCAGCTCGCCGCCCTTGCCCTTGATCACGCGGTCGTTGGTGCCCACCGGGAACAGCTGGTAGTAGCCCGCGGAGCAGGCCGGCAGCACGCCCTCGCGGTTCTCGTAGGTCTGGCCGGTCGCGCCGTTGCGCACCTGGTTCACGACCGACTTCGCGGCCGAGGACAAGGTGGAGTAGCCGATCTTCGCCAGGCCCGAGAGGTTGCCGCAGGAGCCGGTGTTGCCGCCGCCACCGTTGACGTCGATGACCTTGAAGGTCGCGTAGTGGTCACCGGTGTAGAAGTACTCGCCGCCCTGGCCGGTGATGATCCGGCGCGTGCCGCGGTTGCTCGCACCGGGAGTGGGCACGGTGTACTCGTGGTAGTAGCTCGAAGCGCAGGACGGCAGGATGCCTTCGCGGTTGTCGAAGACGACGCCGTCGTTCTTCGGGTACGGGAAGGGCCCGCCCTTCTGGATCAGGTTGTAGGTCGTCGTCGCCTCCGCGGGGAGCGAGGACAGCGACGTGTGCGAGAAGCCCGACAGGTTGCCGCAGGAGTTCTGCAGCACGGACGCCGGCGCCGCCGGGGCAGCGGGTGCCGCGACCGCGGCGGTGCCCAGCCCGAGGAATCCGACCAGCAGCGCGAACAGGACGGTCGCTAAGCGCGAACGGTGGTTGGCCATTTTCGGACCGTAACCCGATCGGATGGTCGCGAGGCGGCCGTCAAGTGAACAGCTTCGAGCGTTCCCGGAAGTCCCGACGATGGTCGCAACCCGTTCGGGCGAATGCGCCGGGTGACCGTGCGAAAACGCTCGGATCTTGTTCTCGACCAGGCGGATCCTGTTCGGGGCCGGACGAACCTTGTGCGGGAGTGCACCGGATCGTGTTCGGGAACGCGCAGCCCTTGTTCCAGGACGCGCCTGCGCTTGTTCACGAGCGCACCGAACCTTGATCGAGTTCGGACATCCCGTGTGCGGGACCGCACTCAGCCCTGGTGCGGGAACACCTTGCGCAGCCGTTCGAACACCACCGGCGGCACGAGCCGCTCGACGTCGCCGCCGAGCGCCGCGACCTCCTTCACCAGCGAGCTGGAGACGAAGCCGTAGGCCGGGTTGTTGGCCATCAGCAGCGTCTCGAGGCCGGTGAGCTCCCGGTTCATCTGGGCCATCTGCAGTTCGTAGTCGAAGTCGCTGACCGAGCGCAGGCCCTTCGCGACGGCCGCGATGTCGTTCTCGCGGCAGTAGTCCACGAGCAGGCCCTGCCACGAGTCCACGCGCACGTTCGGGAGGGGTGCGGTGATCTCGCGCAGCATCTCCAGCCGTTCCTCGACGTCGAAGAGGCCCTTCTTGCTCTTGTTCACCCCCACCGCGACCACGACCTCGTCGAAGAGGAGGGAGGCCCGCTCGATGATGTCGAGGTGCCCGTTGGTGGCCGGATCGTAGGAACCGGGACAGACCGCACGCCGCATGCGCGGACGCTACCAAGGCGCGACGCTGCGCGCGCACTTCGTGACTACTGCGTCACACCTGTGCTCGGCGCGCGTACTCGGCCCAGTGCAGGGCGGTGTCGCCGTACTTCTTGTCGCGCGTGGGCGTGTAGGCGCCGGGCCAGTCGGGCGCGCCGTCGCGGGCGGCGCGTTCGATCACCACGAGGGCACCGTCGGCGAGCCAGCCACCTTCGTCGAGCGCGGCCAGCACGGAGCCCAGCGCGGCGGCGTCCACGGCGTAAGGCGGATCGGCCAGCACCACGTCGAACTGCGCCGGCGCGGGCGCGGCGACCACGGCCTCCACGGGCGCGGCCCGGACGGTGCCGCCCAGGCCCAGCGCGCCGACGTTGCCGCGCAGCACGTCGGCCGCGCGGCGGTCGGCCTCGACGAACCACGCGTCGGCGGCACCGCGGGAGAGGGCTTCGAGGCCGAGGGCGCCGGATCCGGCGTACAGGTCGAGCACGCGGGTGCCGTCGAGCTCACCGGCCACCTCGAGCGCGTTGAACAGGGCTTCGCGCACGCGTTCGGACGTCGGGCGGGTCCCCTTGGGCGGCACCTTGAGCCGCCGGCCGCCCGCCTTTCCCGCCACGATCCTCGTCACCCCGCCATCTTCGCCGAACGTCGCGGTGTGGCGTTGGGCAGGACTTGCTGAACCTCGCGCGCGCGGGCGCGTACAGTCGTTCTTCGCCCTCGTGAGGCATCGAGTCGTTTAGGAGCGTTGCGTGTCGGAACCCCGGGTGAGACGGGCGGAGATCGCCGTCGAGCAGGCCCACGTGGATCGGGTCTACACCCGGCTCGCCGAGCTGCGGGTACAGGCCGAGGCGATGCGCACGAAGGGCTACGAGCTTGGGCAAGGCGCCCAGCGCGAGGCGATTTTCGAACAGGCCTCGATGCTTTTCGAACGCGACATGATGGTCTTCCACGCCAACCAGACCCTCCAGACGCTCGACGCCGAGTACGAGGGCCTCGTCTTCGGCCGGCTCGACCACCTCGACCGCGACCACATCTACGTCGGCCGCCTCGGCATCCGCGACAACGAGTTCGACAACCTCGTCACCGACTGGCGCGCGCCCGCCGCCGCCGCGTTCTACCAGGCCACGGCCGAGGAGCCGATGGACGTGGTGCGCCGCCGCGTCATCCGCTGCTCCGGCCAGACCGTGCTCGACGTCGACGACGACGTGCTGATCCCCGACGCCGTCCCCGAGGACATGCAGATCGTCGGCGAGGGCGCGCTGATGGCCGCGCTCGGCCGTTCCCGCGGCGAGAAGATGCGCGACATCGTCGCCACGATCCAGAAGGAACAGGACGAGGTCATCCGCGCTCCGTGGCGCGGCGTCACCGAGATCACCGGCGGCCCGGGCACGGGCAAGACGGCCGTCGCCCTGCACCGCGCCGCGTACCTGCTGTACCGCCACCGCCGCCAGCTCGGCGGCGCCGGCGTGCTCGTGATCGGGCCGTCCGGGGTGTTCACCACGTACATCTCGCGGGTGTTGCCGTCGATGGGCGAGACGAACGTGGAGCTGCGTGCCCTCGGCGAAGTGCTCGACGGCCTCAATGCCACGCGCCAGGACACCTCCGAGCTGGCCGCGATCAAGGGCTCGCTGCGCATGCGGAAGGTGCTGCTGCGTGCCTTGCGCGACACGCCGCCGGAATCGCCGCAGGAGATGCGCATCGTCTACCGCGGCGAGGTGCTCAAGCTCTCGGCGCGCGAGCTGGACAAGGTCCGCCGCAAGGCCCACACCCAGGGCGCGCCCCCCAACCGCGCGCGCGTGCGCACGGCCGAGCTGCTGCTGGGCGCGCTCGCCGACAAGGCCGACGAGTACGCGAAGGCCGACGGCAAGCAGCTCGACCGCGCGGAGCTGATCAACGACCTCGGCGAGCGCATCGAGTTCCACCGCTTCCTCGTCGTCTGGTGGCCGGTCCTGTACCCGGCGCAGATCCTCAAGTGGCTCGGCGACGAGAAGCGCCTCGCCGCAGCCGCGAAGGGCGTGCTCAACCGCCACGAGATCTCCCTGCTCGCCGCCGACTTCGCCGACCGTTCGCGCGGCTGGTCCGTCGCCGACGTCGCCCTGCTCGACGAGCTGCGCGTCCTCGTCGGCCCCGAGCCCAAACGCCGCCGGCGCCAGACCGTCCTCGAGGCCGAGCCCGAACGCGGCACCACCGGCGGCGGCACCCACCGGCCCGAGCACTACGACGAGTACTCCCACGTCGTCGTCGACGAGTCCCAGGACCTCTCCCCCATGCAGTGGCGCATGGTCGGCCGCCGCGGCAAGTACGCCAGCTGGACCGTCGTCGGCGACCCGGTGCAGAGCTCCTGGCCCGACCCCGACGAGGCCGCCGCCGCGCGCGACCAGGCCTTCGGCGTGAAGACCACCCGCCGCCGCTTTACGCTGCGCACCAACTACCGCAACTCCGCGGAGATCTTCGACCTCGCCGCGAAGGTCGTCACCGGCCACGCCCAGGCCGACGAGCTCCCCCGAGCCGTCCGCACCACCGGCATCGAACCCGAGGTCCGGCCCGTCGAGGCCGGCGCTCTGGAAGGCGCGACGCAGGCCGCGGTCAAGGAACTCCTCGGCTCCGTCGAAGGCACCGTGGGCGTCATCACGGCCATGGACCGCGTCCCCGAGGTCACCGCCTGGTTCACCAACGAGACCGACGAACGCCTCAAGGTCGTCGGCAGCCTCGACTCCAAGGGCCTCGAGTACGACGCCGTCGTCCTCGTCGAGCCGATGGACCTCGTCACCGAGTCCTCGACGGGCCGCCGGGTCCTCTACGTCGCCCTCACCCGGGCGACCCAGCACCTCATTGTCCTGGCCTCCAACCCGGACTGGCTGCCCACTACCTGATCCCTCGCCCGTCGCCCCTCAACGGCGACGGGCGTCTGGCCAGTCATCTCCGGTCTTGGCCACGCGACTCCGTCTGTCGCCCCTCACCGGCGACGCCCCGCCTTGCTCGATATCTCCGGCCTTGGCCGCACCTGGCTCAGCACGTTGCCTCTCAACGGCGAGACCTCGGCAGGCTCGGCATCTCCGGTCTTGACCACCTGACCGAGTTGACCGCGCCCTCAGGCTCTGCGGCCCGCCCTCCCCGACTCGTCCGCGGGTTCGCCACTGATCGGCGATGGTCTCGCCTGCCGCAGCGACCAAGACACGCACCCATGACATGCACCACCAGCCCTCAGGCTGAGGCGACGCACCCGAGTTGCCCGTGGCCGCAACCCCGACCCCGGCCCGACCAGGGATTCGCCGCCGAGTGGCGAAGCCGTCGCCGCCTGGTGGCGAAGCGCCGATGTGTCCGATTCCGACCCGTTGCGGCCGGCCGACTCTGACTCGACGGGAAGGGAACAGCCGTCTTGTGCGTTACTGCTCAACGTGAGTTCTCTGCCTGACGTGCCGCTGTCCGTGCTCGACCTCTCCCCCGTCTCGGACGGGCACGGGGTCGGCGAAGCGCTGCGCAACACCATCGACCTCGCCCGTCACGCCGAGCGGCTGGGGTACCGCCGCTATTGGCTCGCCGAGCACCACAACATGCCGGGCATCGCCAGCTCGGCCACGGTGGTGCTGATCGGGACCGTCGCCGACGCCACGGAGTCGATCCGCGTGGGTTCGGGCGGCATCATGCTGCCCAACCACGCGCCGCTCGTGGTGGCCGAGCAGTTCGGCACGCTGGAGGCGCTGCACCCGAACCGCATCGACCTCGGCATCGGGCGCGCGCCCGGCACCGACCAGCGCACGGCGCTCGCGCTGCGCGGCCCCGGCGGGCTGTCCGCCGAGAACTTCCCCGAGCAGCTGATGGAGCTGCTCGAGTACTTCGAGCGCGACCCGGCGCGCGGCGTCAACGCCGTGACCGCCGAGGGCAACAAGCCGCCGCTGTGGCTGCTGGGTTCGTCCGGCTTCAGCGCGCAGCTGGCCGGCCGCCTCGGTGTGCCGTTCTCGTTCGCCCACCACTTCGCCGCCGAGAACACGTTGCCGGCCGTGCAGCTCTACCGGGAGAACTTCCGTCCTTCCGAGACGCTGGCTGAGCCGTACGTGATGCTCGGCGTGTCCGTGGTCGCCGCGGAGACCGACGAGCGCGCGCAGTTCCTGGCCGGCCCCAGCGGGCTGACGTTCCTCAGCCTGCGCCGCGGCCGCCCGATCGCGCTGCCGACGCCCGAGGAAGCCGCCGAATACCCGTACACGGACATGGACCGCGCGTTCCTCGCCGACCGGTTCGGCTCGAGCATCATCGGTTCGCCCGAGACCGTCCGAAAGGGACTCGACCAGCTCCTCGCCGACACGGGCGCCGACGAGCTCATGGTCACCACGATGGTCCACGGGCACGAAGACCGCGTGCGCTCCTACGAGATCGTCGCGGACCTCAAGAACTGACGGCACGCAGAAGAGAGATCCCGGCCCGGGTGGCCGGGATTTTTCTTTTCCGCTGCCCGCAGCCAACTCCGCGTCGTCACCCAACGGCAACGCGGACCGGCGCCGTGCACGACACCACTCCGTCTTGTATCATTAACTTGATACAAGACAGGGGGACCACACCATGAACCTCGGCTCCGCGGTCGGCGTCGCGATCGCTTGCGGCCTGCTCGGCCTGGCCATCCTGTTCGTGCTCTGGCCGGGCCAACGCCAGGGCGCGCGCCTGCTCGCCAAATGGGGCTTGCCCGACGCGACCCCGGACCAGGTGTCCGTGGCCGTGCTCTACCTGCGCCGCCGCAGGTTCTGGTATCCGTGGCTCTTCGTGGGCCTCCCGTTCATCCCGGGCGCAGCGGACTTCGCGAACGCCAACGACCTCAGCTCGATCATGCCCGTGCTCCTCCTCGGCGGGTTGATCGCCGAAGTGCTCGCGCAACGCCCATCGCCAAGCACGCGACGCGAGGCCGTGCTGGCACCGCGCGGCATCCTCGACTTCGCGCCCCCGTGGGCGATCATCGTCACCGCGCTGGCCGCGCTCGCCGCAGCGATCCACCTCGCCATGATCGGCAAATGGCCACTGTTCGGCGTCACCATCGCGACCACCGCCGTCGCGTGGGGCGTGGTGCTCCTCGCCGTCCGACGGCCGGCCGCGGGAGATCCCGACGTCGACCTCGCGCTGCGTTGCCGCAGCGCGCGCGTCGCACTCGGGCTCGCCACCGGCATGTGCGCCACGACCGCCTGGCCCGGCGGCAACCTGGCGTCGTTCCTCGCGATCGTCGTCTCACTCGCCGCATTCATCGCGATCGCCACGCCGCCGCGGAAACTGCCCGCGACCGCGGCGACGAAGTAGATGCCGCTGCGAGTGACCGTCGACGCCGACAACGGCGTCGCGCCGTGGCGTCAAGTCCACGACCAGATCGTCCGCGCCATCGGCACCGGCGCACTACCGGTCGACGCCCGGTTGCCACCGATCCGTCAGCTGGCCCGAGACCTCGGGCTCGCCTCCGGCACCATCGCCCGCGTCTACCGCAAACTCGAGGCTGCCGGCTGGGTGACCACGGCGCGGGCGAAGGGAACAGTCGTCATCGGCTCGGCCGAGCGGCCGGACCGCGCGTCACTGCTCCGCGACGCTGCCACGGAGTACGCCCAGCGTGTTCGAGAGCTGGGCGTCGCGCCGGAGGAAGCCGTCGACGCCGCGCGTGCGGCCCTCAGTGACGTTCCGCAAGACCAGCAGTAATCGCCGATCCCCGGCCGGCGAACAGTTCGCCATTTCGCAGACCATCTCCGGTACGGCTCGGGCACACCTCCTTCTGGCCGTACACACTCGTGGTCGCGCACCGGGGCGAAGATCGCCGCCGGAGCGGAATCCGCCTGGGGGCAAACGGGTTCAGTCCTGCAGCAGCACCCTCCCCACCGCGGCGATCACGGGCTCGAGAACCTCGAGCTCCGTGCCCACGCACTCTGTGATCCCCGCGCCGATGACGTCCATTTCGGACAGTGCATCGATCGCCCGGACAAGCTCGCTGACCGTCAGCCCACCGGGCTCCGGATAGTTGACACCGCCGAAGGACGCCGGGTCCAGCACGTCGAGATCGAGGTGCAAGTACACCTGCTCGGCGCCGGACTCGCGCAGCGTCGCGGCGGCATCGTCGGTGCGCACGGCCAAACCCTGGGCGATAGCCTCTTCCTCCGCGGCGTCGAACGCCCGCGTTCCGAACAGCGCCACCCGGCCGGCTTCGACAGCCGGGCTCGCCGCGAACTGCTCGTCACCTTCGCCGAGCAGCGACCGCAGCACCATGCCGTGGAACGCGCCCGACGGTGACGATGCTGCCGTGTTCAGGTCCGGATGCGCGTCGAACCAGGCGACGCCGAGCGCCGGGCCGTAGCGGTAGCGCGCGACGCCGATCGGCACGAGCTCGACTCCGCAGTCGCCGCCGATCGTCAGGACCGGGCCGCCGGGTGCTTCGAGCGCGGTGAGTTGCGCCCCTCGGTTCGTGCCCGTGAGCACGGCCCGGTTGGCGACGCCCGACACCACGTCGGAGGATTCGGGGTCCTGGTGGATGTGGTGCACCGGCAGGCCCAGGACGTGCCCGGCCAGCTCGGAAAGCGCGAGGCAGCCCTCGACCAGTCCCCGTGCCCGGGGGCCGATCGCGCCCTGCCACTGCGGCACCGCGTTGATCAGCATGCGCCCGACGTTAGCGCGGCGACGGCCGGCGAGACGAGCCCGAGACGGCGCGAACGGTCCATTCGCGCCGTGATGGCACGAATGGACCGTTCGCGACGGTCGAGACTGGCGCCGCGGCACGCTACTCGAGCACGATGAGGAGGTCCCCGCCCTCGACCTGCTGAACGGAGGTGATCGCCAACCGCCCGACCTTGCCCGCCGCCGACGCCGTGATCGAAGCTTCCATCTTCATGGCCTCGATCGTCGCCACGGTCGCGCCGGCCGCGACCTGATCGCCTTCCGCCACCTGCAGCGTCACCACACCGGCGAAGGGAGCAGCGATCTGCTTCGGGTTGCCCTTCTCGGCCTTTTCGGTCGCGGGGATGTCCGAGGCGATGGAACGGTCGCGGATCTGGATCGGCCGGAGCTGGCCGTTGAGCGTCGACATCACCGTGCGCACACCGCGCTCGTCGGCCTCACCGATGGCTTCGAGCTCGATGAGCAGCCGGACGCCGGGCTCCAGGTCGACCTGATACTCCTCGCCCGGGCGCAGACCGTAGAAGAAGTCCTTGCTGGACAGCACACTCGTGTCACCGTAGGCCTCGCGGTGGGCTTCGAACTCCTTCGTCGGGCCGGGGAAGAGCAGCCGGTTCAGGGCGCTGCGCCGGTTGTCGGTGAGGTCCTTGCGGTCCTCTTCGGACAGTTCCGCCACGGGCTTGGCCGCCGAACGGCCCTCCAGAGCCTTGGTGCGGAACGGCTCCGGCCAGCCGCCCGGCGGGTCGCCGAGCTCGCCGCGCAGGAAGCCGATCACGGAGTCCGGGATGTCGAACTTGTTGGGCTCGGCCTCGAAGTCCGCGGGCGAGACGCCGGCGCCGACGAGGTGCAGCGCGAGGTCGCCGACCACCTTGGACGAAGGCGTGACCTTCACGAGGTGGCCGAGGATCTTGTCGGCCGCCGCGTACATGGCCTCGATGTCCTCGAAGCGGTCACCGAGGCCCAGCGCGATGGCCTGCGTGCGCAGGTTGGAGAGCTGGCCGCCCGGGATTTCGTGGTGGTACACGCGCCCGGTGGGCGACGCGAGGCCGGCCTCGAACGGCGCGTAGATCTTGCGCACGCTCTCCCAGTAGGGCTCGAGGTCGCCGATCGCCTGCAGGTCGAGACCGGTCGTGCGGTCGGAGTGGTCGGTCGCCGCGACGATCGAGCCGAGCGACGGCTGCGAGGTGGTGCCCGCCATCGACGACACGGCGCCGTCGACCGCGTCCGCGCCGGCCTGGATGGCGGCGAGGTAGGTGGCCAGCTGGCCACCCGCGGTGTCGTGCGTGTGGATGTGCACGGGGAGGTCGAACTCCCTGCGCAGCGCCGTCACGAGCTTCGCGGCGGCCGGTGCGCGGAGCAGGCCCGCCATGTCCTTGATGGCCAGGATGTGCGCGCCGGCACCGACGATCTGCTCGGCCAGCTTGAGGTAGTAGTCGAGCGTGTAGAGGTTTTCGTTGGGATCGGACAGATCGGAGGTGTAGCAGAGCGCCACTTCGGCGACAGCGGTGCCGGTTTCGCGCACGGCTTCGATGGCCGGCCGCATCTGCTCGACGTCGTTGAGGGCGTCGAAGATGCGGAAGATGTCGATGCCGGTGGCGGTCGCTTCCTCGATGAACGCGTGCGTCACCTCGGTGGGATACGGCGTGTACCCCACCGTGTTGCGGCCGCGCAGCAGCATCTGCAGGCAGATGTTGGGCACGGCCTTGCGCAGCTGCTCGAGGCGCTCCCACGGGTCCTCGGCCAGGAAGCGCAGGGCGACGTCGTAGGTGGCGCCGCCCCAGCACTCGAGGGAAAGCAGCTGTGGCACGGTCGCGGCGACGACCGGGGCCACGGCCAGCAGGTCCTTCGTGCGCACCCGCGTCGCGAGCAGCGACTGGTGGGCGTCGCGGAAGGTCGTGTCCGTGACGCCGAGCATCGGCGAATGCCGCAGCCAGCGGGCGAAGCCGGCCGGACCCAGCTCGGTGAGCTTCTGCTTCGAGCCGTCCGGCGGTGTCACGTCAGCGGGCAGCTTCGGCAGCTTCGCCGACGCGTCGAGGGTGCGCGGGCGCTCGCCGTGGGGACGGTTCACCGTCTGGTCGGCCAGGTAGGTGAGCAGGCGCGTGCCGCGGTCCGCCGAGTGGCGGGCGGTGAGCAGATGCGGGCGTTCCTCGATGAACGACGTGGTGACGCGGCCTTCGCGGAAGTCCGGGTCGTCGAGCACCGCCTGGAGGAACGGGATGTTCGTGGAGACACCGCGGATGCGGAACTCCGCGACGGCGCGGCGGGCGCGGCCCACGGCGGTCTTGAAGTCGCGGCCGCGGCAGGTGAGCTTCACCAGCAGCGAGTCGAAGTGCGCGCTGATCTCCGTGCCGGAGAACGCGGTGCCGCCGTCGAGGCGGATGCCGGAGCCGCCCGGCGAACGGTAGGCGCTGATCATGCCGGTGTCGGGGCGGAAGCCGTTGGCCGGGTCTTCCGTGGTGATGCGGCACTGCAGCGCGGCTCCGCGCAGGTAGATCTTGTCCTGCGAGAGGCCGAGGTCGGCCAGCGTCTCGCCGGAGGCGATGCGCAGCTGGGACTGCACGAGGTCGACGTCGGTGACCTCCTCGGTCACCGTGTGCTCGACCTGGATCCGCGGGTTCATCTCGATGAACACGTGGTTGCCCTCGCGGTCGAGGAGGAACTCGACGGTGCCGGCGTTGCGGTAGCCGATCTGGCGCGCGAAGCGCACGGCGTCGGCGCAGATGCGGTCGCGCAGCTCGGGGTCGAGGTTCGGCGCGGGCGCGAGCTCGACCACCTTCTGGTGGCGACGCTGCACGGAGCAGTCGCGCTCGTAGAGGTGGATGACGTTGCCCTCGCCGTCGGCGAGGATCTGCACCTCGATGTGCCGCGGTTCGACCACGGCCTTCTCGAGGAACACCGTCGGGTCGCCGAACGCCGACTCGGCCTCGCGGGCCGCGGCTTCGATGGACTCGCGCAGCATCGCCGGGTCCTCGACTCGCCGCATGCCGCGGCCGCCACCGCCGGCAACGGCCTTGACGAACACCGGGAAACCGAGGTCGTCGGCCGCGGCCACCAGGGCGTCGACGTCGCTGGAAGGCTCCGACGAGCCGAGCACCGGCACGCCGGCCTCGCGCGCGGCCTTCACGGCGCGTGCCTTGTTGCCCGTGAGCTCGAGGATTTCGGCGCTCGGGCCGACGAAAGTGATCCCCGCCTGCTCGCACGCGAGCGCCAGGTCGGGATTCTCCGACAGGAAGCCATAACCCGGGTAGACCGCGTCGGCACCCGCCTTCTTGGCGGCCTTGACGATCTCCTCGACGGAGAGATAGGCGCGCACCGGGTGGCCGGGCTCCCCGATCTCGTAGGCCTCGTCGGCCTTCAGCCGATGGAGCGAGTTGCGGTCTTCGTGCGGGAACACGGCAACCGTGCCCGCCCCCAGTTCGTAGCCTGCGCGGAACGCTCGGATCGCGATCTCACCGCGGTTGGCCACCAGCACCTTGCGGAACATGCCCGGTCCTTCCCGTTTCGGATCGGTAGTGAAGGCACGTTACCCGGTTCTTCTCGCCCTCCGGGAGCTGAAGTCCAAGTGATGGACATCATGCGCACCGACCTGCGTGCATGATGCGGGGATCTCGGGCTCGCCGCAACAGTCAGGACGTCGGTGCGGCCAGGGTGCAGAGCAAACGGTTGGCAGTGCCGGAAGGGACGTTTTTCAGCACGTCCGGGGTCGCTGCCTGCACCAACGCCTTGTCGACATCGGCCGGCGCGGCGTCCGGGTGCAGGGATCGGTAGACGGCGGCGGCGCCCGCGACGACGGCCGCGGCCATCGACGTGCCCGATAACGTGCCGACGTCCGACGAGCCCGCGATCGGCGCCGGGATGTCCACGCCCGGCGCGTAGAGGTCGACGGGCGTCCCGAAGTCCGAGAAAGTCGCCACCTGGTCCTGCACGTCGCTCGCCGCGACGGTGAGCGCGGCCGGGACCCTCGCCGGCGAAACCTGGCTGTCGTCTTCGCCTCCTTCGCCCGCGGGGACGACGGTGGGCATCACCGCGGCGAGGCCGGCGACGGCGTTGTCGAGCTGCTCATTGGCGACGCCGCCGATGCCGAGAACGGCGACGGCCGGCTGGTGGGCGTTCTGGGCGACCCAGTTGATGCCGGCGATGATGTTGTCGGTGGAGCCGCCGCCGTCCTTGTCGAGAACGCGGACCGGGAAGATCTGCGCGGCCTTGGCGACGCCGTAGCTGCGGCCGGCGACGATGCCGGCGACGCGGGTGCCGTGACCGTTGGTGTCGGAGGTGTCGGCGCCGGCCGTCAGGAAGTCCTTGCCCGGCTGGACGCGGCCCTGGAAGTCGGGGTGCTTGGCGTCGACGCCGCTGTCGATCACGTAGACGGTGACGTCGGCGGCGTCGGATTCGTAGCGGTACTTCTGGTCGAGGCCCGTCCGCTGGTCGATCCGGTCGAGCGCCCAGCTCGGCGGGTTGACCTGCGTGCCGCCGGCCGCGAGCGCGGGTGAGTTTCCCGCCGCCACCAGCAAGAACGCCATTGTCGCCGAAAAAAGACCACGAGCCGTTCGGTTCCGCATTCCTGCGTCGTATCCCGCGCGCGGGCCGACGGCAACTCGACGTCACACGATGGGCTGGTCCGTGTTTGAGCTCGAAATCCGGTTGCCCGCTGGCCGGTACGCGGCGAAAGTGATCATGGAGCGAACCAGGGGGAACGATGAGCGCCAACGCGTACGTCGCCGTTGTCCTCTACGAGGCAACGAGCGATTCGCCCACGTACGAACCGCTGTACCGCGAAGACTTCGTGCTCGTGTACGCCGAGAGCGAAGAAGCCGCGCACGAAGCTGTGGCCCGGCGCGTCGAAGGCGAGACGGGCAGCCACCGCAACGAACAGGGCGAGCTGATCACGTTGCGCTGCAAGCGGGTGGTCGACGCCGCTCGTGCCCTCGAGAACGACCTCACGCGCGACGCCGACCTGTACACCCGGCACTTCCGCGATTTCGCCGCCTATCGGCGATTCGAACCGCTGATGGCGGACTAGGCCTTGGCCACGTGGTCGCTGACGGACATCTTCGGCAGGTAGGCGAGGGCGTCGAAGGCCTGGACTACGTCGACCTGGGTGAACATGTGGGCGTGGCGGATGCTCGTCGGGCCTGCCACGCCCTTCGCGCGGTTGGCGCGCAGGTCGACGAGGCAGGCGTCGGAGCCGGCGAGGGTGGCTTCGACGCTGTCGTCGGCCAGCGGCGGCAGCTCTTCGGGGTGGACGCGGAAGCCGAGGCGTTCGCCTTCGTCCGGGGTGAGGCCGCTGGTGGTCCCGGTGCCGGCGGTGACGCCGAGCGTGAAGTAGTCGTCGCCGAACTCGGCGGCCAGGTGCGTGCCGGCCGAGGGGAAGACCATCCCGGGCGCGGCGGCGAAGGGGACGCGCTGGAGGTGTCCGTTGTGGACCATCACGACGATCTTCGTGCCTTCGCCGTGTAGCCGGCGAAGCAGCTTCACGGTCGACGCCATGTACGTGTCGCGCGAAGAACTCTGCATCGACGGCGCGACGCCGGCCATCATCGCCGCGAGCTCGCGCAGGTACATGTCGATGCGCAGGGCGCCGAGGGCGTGGTGCTCAGCGATGGCGTGAGAATCCCGGTCGCGTCGCTGCGAGTAGACGGGCGCCAGCGATTTCAGGTGGGACAGGAGTGCGGTGAAGGCCGCCGTCGCTGCGTCGCGCGCGGGGGCGGCCATCGCCGCGTAACGGCCAGGGGCGACGGCGCTGCTGACGGACGCGTACGGCTCCGAAGCGGTGCGGCCCGCTTCGACGAGCGAGACGACGTCGGGGGCGACCTCCTCGAGGTAGCGCTGCACGGCCTTCAGCGCGGGCACGGGTGAGCCGCCGGAGCTGGGGACGTCGAGGCCGGCGTAGCGGACGCCGCCGTGGCCGCGGAGCCAGGTGAGCATGTCGTGCGCCTCGGGTGAGTCGCCGAGGGAGAAGGTGAAGCCGTCTCGCCCGATTTCGGCGACGTCCCCGGGGGCGCCGCGAAGCCAGCCGTCGACGAGCTCACCTTCGGCGAACCCCGACTCGAACCCCAGCACGGTGAAGCCGCGTTCCTCGACGAGGTGACGCAGCAGCCGGTTGCGCAGCTCGCCGAACTCGCGGATGTGGTGGTTGTTCTCCCCGATGGCGACGATGCGCGCGTCTCCGATCAGGTCGGCGATCGGCGAGACGTCTTCGGGCGTGAAGGGGGTGCGGAAGTCGAGGTCTGGCATACTGGGCACACTAACGCAACTGGAGTAGCACTTGGCAAGCGAAATGGCCGGAACCCGCCGACCGGGTGGGCGCACGGAGCGCACGCGCCTCGCCGTGCTGCAGGCGACGCTCGACCTGCTCGCGGAGCAGGGCTTCACGAACCTGACGGTGGACGCGGTCGCCGACCGTTCGGGCGTGCACAAGACCACGATCTACCGCCGCTGGGAGTCGACGGACGGGCTCGTG
The DNA here is from genome assembly GCF_040704195.1 of Amycolatopsis sp. NPDC047767. Classification (NCBI taxonomy): domain Bacteria; kingdom Bacillati; phylum Actinomycetota; class Actinomycetes; order Pseudonocardiales; family Pseudonocardiaceae; genus Amycolatopsis; species Amycolatopsis sp. NPDC047767. The sequence continues at coordinate 25,113 of NZ_JBEYSJ010000008.1, read as the reverse complement.
GCCGCCGCGCTGCGCCTGGGCACCGAACAGCCGTGGACGGCGCCCGACACCGGCACGCTCGCGGGCGACCTGGCGGCGACGCTGCTGGAACTCGTGCAGTACTTCACCGAGCCCGGCCTGCGCGAACTGCCGACGGCGTCGGTGCTGGCGGCCTTCCACTCCCCGCGCGCGGCGGAGGCACTGCACGCCTTCTACGAGGACCGGCACGGGCGCTCGGCCGTGATGGTCACGCGGGCCATCGCACGGGGCGAGGCGCCGGCCGGAACCGACGCGGCGGAGGTGGTGCGCGTGGCGAGCGGGCCGATCTTCTACCGGCTGTTCATCTCGCGGGAGCCGGTGACGGCGGCTGACGCGCACGTGGCGGCGGCAGCAGCTGCTGCGGCGGCGCGGGCCGGGGTGTTTGTGCGGGATTCGGCAGGGGGCGCGGAGTCGGAGGCCTCACCCTCGCACGGCGGAGATCCAGCGGCGTAGGCGGAATCTTGTCCGGGATTCGGCAGGGGGCGCGGAGTCGGAGGCCTGACCTCTCGCGGCGGAGATCCAGTGGCGTAGGCGGGATCTTGTGCGGGATTCGGCAGGGGACCCGGAGTCGGAAGCCTCACCCTCGCACGGCGGAGATCCAGCGGCGTAGGCGGAATCTTGTCCGGGATTCGGCAGGGGGCGCGGAGTCGGAGGCCTGACCTCTCGCGGCGGAGATCCAGTGGCGTAGGCGGGATCTTGTGCGGGATTCGGCAGGGGACCCGGAGTCGGAAGCCTCACCCTCGCACGGCGGAGATCCAGTGGCGTAGGCGGGATCTTGTACGGGATTCGGTAGGCGGGGAGCGCGGAATTCGGGGCCCGGCCGCTGTCCGCGGAGCCAAAGCGGAGGAAGACTGCCGGGGTTTCCCGAGGAAGTCGGTGGGGCGCGGAATTTGCCGCTCGACCTGGGTGTCGCCGGTGAATGGCGATGAGTTGTGGGCCGCAATGATCGTCTCTTCATCGCGGCGGGGGGTCCAACGACGCCGCGTGGGGCCGACGGCGCTCGTAGGCTCGGCGAGTGCCCGGTGATCACGAGATTTACAGAGAGCACGCCGACGTGTATGCGCGCTTTGCCGAGCACAGCGCCGCCAATTCGCTCTACGACCGGCCGGCGATCTTGCGTCTTGCGGGGGACGTCGCGGGCAAGCGGGTATTGGAGCTCGGCTGCGCAGGCGGCGGTCTGACGGCTCGGCTCGCCGAGCGGGGTGCCGATGTGCTGGCCCTGGACCGTGAGCCGCGGCTGGTGGCGTTGGCGCGGGAGAGGCTGGGCCCGCGAGCTCAGGTCGAGGTCGCCGATCTCGAGCAACCCCTGACGATGGTGGCGGACGGCAGCGTCGACGTGGTCGTGGCCTCGCTCGTGCTCCATTACGTCGAGCATTGGTCGCCGTTGCTCGAAGAGTTGCGGCGGTGTCTGAAGCCGGGCGGGGCGCTCGTCTTCTCGGTGCACCATCCGATCACCGGGTGGTTCCGGTCGGATCGGACCGACTACCACCGCACCGAGCTGGTCAGCGAGCAGTGGGACTGGGACGGGCAGCAGGTCACCGCCCGCCTGTTCCGGCGCCCGCTGTCCGCGATCTTCGGGCTGCTGCGGGATGCCCGGTTCGCGATCGACGTGGTCGACGAGCCGCGGCCGGAACGCGGGGCGGGCGTGGATCCCGAGATGTTCGAGGTGTTGAGCACGAAGCCGGTGTTTCTGTTCGTGCGGGCGGTGAAGTCCTGACCGGGGTGAAACCGCAGTCGCCGTTGAGGGGCGAAAGTGTCAGCGGCGGGGAGAGGTGCGGTAGCGGACTTCCTCGATGGTGACCGTGCCGTTCGCGAGGGATTCGACCTTGGTGCGGCCGTCGAGAGTCCAGCCGGTCCGTTCGTAGAAGGTGCGGGCGCGGGTGTTGCCGGCGAGGACCCAGAGGGTGGCGGTGGGGAAGTCGCCGGCCAGGGCGGTAAGGGCGCGCGCGTGGAGGGCGCGGCCGAAGCCCTGGCTCCAGCACTCGGGCAGCAGGTAGATCGCCGCGAGTTCGCCGGTGTCGGGGGTGGCGTCGTCGTCGCGGCTCGGGCCGGTGGCCGCGAAGCCGGCGATGGTGCCGTCGGGAGTTTCGGCGACGAGGACGGTGTGGCCTTGTGCCGGGGAGGCCAGGCTTTCCGCCCAGAACGGTTCGCGGCGGGAGGCCGAGAGGCCGGCGAGGAAGTCGGCCGGGAGGAGGCCGGCGTAGGCGGCCTGCCAGGAGCCGACGTGGACGCGGGCGATGCCAGGGGCGTCCGCGACGAGGGCCGGGCGGATGGTGGCAGCCGAGCCAGGTGTGGTCGCCAGGTCGGAAGTCGCAGAGCCCGACGAAGCGGCCCCGGAGCCAGAATCAGAGCCCGAACGAGAACCCCACATCTCAAGGCCGGAATCGGCCGAAGGCTCCGAAGCAGTCAACTCTTCTCCAAGTACTCCGCGCGTTCCATGTCCACCACATCGGACACCATCTGGGCCAGGCCAGGGTACGAAGAGAGCGTCGGGTCGCGCAGCACGATTTCCTGGGACTGGGCGCGCGCCTCGGTGATCACGTCTTCGTCGCGCAGGAGAGACAGCAGTTTCAGGCCCGAGCGTTTGCCGGACTGGGCCGCGCCGAGGATGTCGCCCTCGCGGCGGAGTTCGAGGTCCAGGCGGGAGAGTTCGAAGCCGTCGGTGGTGGATTCGACGGCGGCGAGGCGTTCGCGGGTCGACGTACCGTCCAGGGTCTCCGTCACGAGCAGGCACAGGCCCGGCACGCTGCCCCGGCCGACGCGGCCGCGCAGCTGGTGCAGCTGGCTCACGCCGAAGCGGTCGGCGTCGAGGATGACCATGGCGGTGGCGTTGGGGACGTTCACGCCGACCTCGACGACCGTGGTCGCCACGAGGACGTCGATCTGGCCGGCGCCGAAGGCCCGCATCACGGCGTCCTTCTCGTCCGCGGGCATGCGGCCGTGCAGCGCGGCGATGCGAAGGCCCTTCAACGGCCCGCCCACCAGCTCCGGCGCGACGTCCAGCACGGCGAGCGGCGGGCGCTTGTCGCTCTTGTCCGACGGGGGCTCGTCGCCGATGCGCGGGCACACGACGTACGCCTGGTGCCCCTTCGAGACCTCCTCGCGCACGCGCTCCCACGCCCGGTCGAGCCACGCGGGCTTCTCCGCCACCGGCACCACGCTCGTCTTGATCGGCGAACGCCCGACGGGCATCTCGCGCAGCGCGGACGTCTCCAGGTCGCCGTACACGGTCATCGCGACCGTGCGCGGGATCGGCGTCGCGGTCATCACCAGCACGTGCGGCGACGTGGAGTCCGAGCCGCGCGAACGCAGGGCGTCGCGCTGCTCCACGCCGAAGCGGTGCTGCTCGTCGACCACGACGAACCCGAGGTCGGCGAACTGCACCGTGTCCTGGATCAGCGCGTGCGTGCCGACGACGATGCCTGCCTCGCCGCTCACCGTCTCCAGCAGCGACTTCTTGCGTTCCTTCGCGCCCATCGAGCCGGTGAGCAACGTCACGCGCGTGGCCTTCTCCGCGGCCCCCAGCTCCCCCGCCATGCCGAGCTCGCCGAGCATCTCCCGCAGCGAACGCGCGTGCTGCGCCGCCAGCACCTCGGTGGGCGCGAGCATTGCCGATTGCCGCCCCGAATCGACGATCTGCAGCATCGCCCGCAGCGCGACCACCGTCTTGCCCGAGCCCACCTCACCCTGCAGCAGGCGGTTCATCGGGTGCTCGGTCGCGAGGTCCGCGGCGATCTCGTCGCCGATCGCGCGCTGGCCGGCGGTGAGGTCGAACGGCAGGCGCTTGTCGAACGCGTCGAGCAGCCCGCCGTCGGTGTGCGGGCTGGCCTTGGCCGGACGAGACACCGCGGAATGGCGCCGCTGCGCGAAAATCAGCTGCACGGCCATGGCCTCGTCCCACTTGAGGCGGTGGCGCGAGGTCTCCAGGTGCGCCCAGTCCTCGGGCCGGTGGATGCCGCGCAGCGCCCGTTCGAGACCGGGCAGCCCGTGCTGCTTCAGCACTTCGGCAGGCATCGGGTCGGAGTCGATCTCCAGCACGTCGAGGACCTGCCGCACGCACTTCGCGATCGACCACGTCGGCATGCCCTGCGCCGCCGGGTACACGGGGATGATCTCGGCCAGGAAGTTGTCGACGGCCTCGGCTTCGCGTTCGGCGTCGAGGAGCTCGTACTCCGGGTTGGCCAGCTGCAGCGTGTCGCGGAACGCCGTGACCTTGCCCGCGAACAGGCCGGTCTTGCCCGGCGCCAGCTCCTTCTCCCGCCACGCCTGGTTGAAGAACGCGCAGGCCAGCCGGCGTTTCCCGTCGGTGATGACCATGTCGAGGATCGTGCCGCTGCGCGACTTCATGCGGCGCTTGCTGATCTTCTCGATCCGCGCCAGTACGGTCGCGTGTTCGCCCAGCTCCAGGCCGGCGATGTCGGTGAGCTCGCCGCGCTCGGCGTAGCGGCGCGGGTAGTGGCGCAGCAGGTCGGAGACGGTCTCGATGTCGAGCGCACCCGACAGCGCTTTCGCTGTCTTCGCGCCCAGCAGCAGCGGCAGCTTTTCGCGCAGCCCGGCCATTTCTATTCGACCCCCATCAGCAGCACGGCTCCGGCCTGGCCACTGGCATAACTCGTCAACTCCACTTCGGGGTGCTCCAGCCGCAGCTGCTCGGCGAGCTCCGCGGTCACGCCGGGCGGGGCGGCGGCCCCGCTCAGCACGGTGACCAGCTCGCCGCCGAGCGTCAGCATCCGGTTGAGCACGCTCATCGCGGCCGCGACGAGGTTCGTCTCCGAGGCCGGCGCCGGTTCGATCAGCACCACCTCGTCGTCGACCAGGCCGATCACGTCGCCGGACTGGGCCCGGCCCACCCAGGTTAGCGACTCCTCGCCCGCGATCCGCACCTCGCCACGCCTGGTCGCCGCGGCGGCCTCGGCCATGGCCACGACGTCGTCGTTGACGCGGCGGCCCCCATCGTGCACCGCGAGCGCGGCCAGCACCTGCACCGGTGACGTGCACGGGATCACCACGACGTCGCGGTCGCCGGCCATCGCGTGGCCCGCCGCCGCGTCGGCCGCGGCCGTGAGGTCGAGACCGCCCGGCAGCACGGTCACGTGCCGGCCCGCGGCCTCGTTGAACAGCCCGATCATGTCCTCGACGCCGGGTTTCCCGCCGTCGGGCACGGCCAGCACGGCGACGCCCTCGGCCCGCAGCAGCTCGGCCAGCCCGCCGCCGTGGACCACGGCCACCACCGACCGGTCCAGCCCGCCGCCCGGCTCGATCGGCGTGGGCGTGAGCAGCGGTTCGACGCGGATCCGGCGCGGCCGGCCCAGCTCCAGGCCCGCCTCGATGGCCGCGCCGATGTCGGCGCAGTGGACGTGCACGGCGTGGCTGCCCGCACCGTCGCCGGCCACCGTGACGCTGTCGCCGAAGCCGCTCAGCTCCTTGCGCAACGCCGGCAGCCGCGCCTCCTCGACGCCGTCGAGCAGGTACATGACCTCCCACGCGTACGGCGCGGGCTCGGCGACACCGGGCGCCTCGACGGTGGTCGTGAGCTCGCGTTCAGGCTGCGTGACGGTGCCGCTGATCACGCCGGCCAGCGCGTCGAGCACGGCGACGAGCCCTCGGCCCCCCGCGTCGACGACCCCCGCTTTCGCGAGGGCCGGCAGTTGTTTCGGCGTCTCCTCCAGCGCGGCCGCGGCGGCCGCGGCGACGGTGGCGGCGACCTCGGCCAGCGGCCGCGTGTCCTCCTGGACGGCTGCGGCCACGACGTGCAGGACGGTCAGCATCGTCCCCGCGACGGGCCGGCTCACCGCGCCCGTCGCGATCCGGTCGGCGTGCGCCAGTGCGGCCGCGAGACCAGCGCCGTCGAGGTCGCCGCCGTCGGCCGCCCAGTCGGCGATCCCCCGCACGACCTGGGAGATGATCACCCCGGAGTTGCCGCGCGCGGCGGCCACGGCGCCCTTCGCCAGCACGGTCAGCGCCTCGGCCACGTCGGCCGGCTCCGCCGCGGCCAACGCGTCGCGCGCGCCCGTCAACGTGTGCAGGAGGTTCGAGCCCGTGTCGGAGTCCGCGACGGGGTACACGTTGATGCCGTTGATCGCCGGGCGCAGCACCTCCAGGCTGCGCACGCACGCCGCCGACCAGGCCGACACCGCTGCCACGTCCAGCACCCGCACCCCGTAACCTCCTCGCTGGTCCTCGCGAGCGTATCGACCCCGCGGCGACCCGCCCGAGACGAGTAGTTACTATGGACGAGTTGCCCAGCTGGTCTGGGCGCCATTCTTTGTCCCATATCCAGAGGAGTTCGACGTGGCTGCCGTGTGCGACGTCTGTGGCAAGGGACCCGGCTTCGGCAAGTCGGTCTCGCACTCCCACCGGCGTACCAACCGCCGGTGGAACCCGAACATCCAGACTGTGCACGCCAAGATCGGCGTGTCCCAGCGCAAGCGCCTCAACGTGTGCACCTCGTGCATCAAGGCGGGCAAGGTCGTCCGAGGGTAGGCGATTGAACGAAGGGTGGCGAGTGCTCGCGAAGGGCGCTCGCCATTTTCGTATCGCCTAGTGTCTTCTGGGGGTCGAACCCCCAGACCCCCGCCAGGGGGCAAGCCCCCTGGACCCCCACCCGTGGTTGCCTCTGGACGGCGAGTGCTCACCGAGCACTCGCCATTTTTGTCACCGCAAGAAGTCGGTCAGCACCGGGCGCAGCGATTCGGGTGCGTTGAGCACGCCGTGGTCCTGCCCGGTAATCGACTCGTAGCGGGCGTGCGGCACGGTCTCGGCGACGGCCCGGGCCGCGGCGCCCATCCACGCTTCACCGGCGCCGCCCGACATCACGAGCACGGGGACGGCGATGGCGGCCAGGCGGTCCACGGGCAGCTGCGCGCCAGGACCGGTCACGGTGATGTCATACGGCAGCGTGTGCGCGTAGCCGGCGAACCAGTCCCACACAGGCTGGCCCTTCATCGCCGCCACGCCTTCGGGCGGAACCGACACGCCTTCGGTCAGAAAGAGTTCCACGGCGCCGTCGCGGTCGCCGGCGGCGATCAACGCGCTGATCCGGTCCGCAAGGTCCGCACCAGGGCGTGGCCGCTGAGCGTCCACGATGAACGGCGGCTCGTACACGGCCAGCTTCGTGATCGGCAGCCCCCGCGCCGCCGCTTCGAGCGCCAGGATCGCCCCCGACGAATGGCCGAACATCGCCGCCGAGCCACCGACCGCGTCGATCACGGCCGACAGGTCGTCGAGCTCGCGTTCCACCGAGTACACGGGCGCGTCTCCGCTCTCACCTCGGCCTCGCCGATCAACGGCAACACCCTGGAACCCGGCCTCGGCCAGCACGACGGCGAGCGCCGCCACGGTCGTCCGGTCGTTCACGGCACCGCCGACGAGCAGCACCGGCGACCCCGCGCCGTAGGTGTCGAACGCAATCGGCGTGCCGTCGGCGGAAGTGACGGTGGTGGTCATGGCTGTCCTCCTGGGTGTCGTACTCACCTTGGAGGTCGGAGCCACCGGCCGCGACCGGACACGCTCAGGGAAGCTTCCACTCCACCGGCGCCGCGCCCTGGTCGGCCAGCAGCTGGTTCGCGCGGCTGAACGGCCGCGAGCCGAAGAAGCCATTGTGCGCCGAAAGCGGGCTCGGGTGCGCCGACTCGATGCACGGGATGTCGCCCAGCATCGGCCGCAGGTTGCGCGCGTTACGGCCCCACAGGATGGCCACCATCGGCTCGTCGCGGGCCGCGAGCGCCTTGATGGCCTGCTCGGTCACCTGCTCCCACCCCTTGCCCTGGTGGGAGTTCGGCTTGCCGGGCTGCACCGTAAGTGCGCGGTTGAGCAGCAGGATGCCCTGGTCGGCCCACGGCGTGAGGTCGCCGTTGGTCGGCAACGGGTGCCCGAGGTCCTCGGCGTACTCCTTGTAGATGTTGACGAGGCTCTTCGGCAGCGGCCGCACGTCGGGCGCCACCGAGAAGCTCAGGCCGACGGCGTGGCCCGGCGTCGGGTACGGGTCCTGGCCGACGATCAGCACCCGCACGTCGTGGAACGGCTGCTTGAACGCCCGCAGCACGTGCTCGCCCGCCGGCAGGTAAGTTCGGCCCGCCGCGATCTCCGCGCGGAGGAACTCTCCCATCGCGCTGACCTGCGGGGCCACGGGCTCCAGGGCCTGCGCCCAGCCGGCTTCGACGATCTCGTGCAGCGGTCGTGCGGTCACGGCCCGCGAGCCTAGCGCGGTGCGAGCGGGGTCACCGTGGCGGGTCGAGGCGCCGCAGCTCTTCGCGGAAACGCGCGCCGCGGCGCACGTACGAGTCGACCACCATGGCGATCTGCTCGGCGGAGAACGACTTGTTCGGCCGCACCTTCGCCGGCACGCCGAGCGCGATCTCGCCCGGGCCCACGTGCGAGTTGTACGACAGCACCGCGCCCGCGCCGACCATCCCGCCGTCCTCGACCACGGTTCCGTTCAGCACCACCGATCCCGACGCGATGAGGCACCCGGTGCCGATCACCGCGCCCTCGACGTGCACGGCGTGGCCGATGGCCGACGACGGCCCGAGGATCGTCGGGTGCTTCTTGGTGCAATGGAGCACGCAGCCGTCCTGCACGTTGGAGCGTTCGCCGATCTCGATGTAGCCGTGGTCGCCGCGCAGCACCGTCTGCGGCCACACGGAAGCGCGCGGGCCGATGCGGACGTCGCCGATCACGGTGGCGTCGGGGTGGACGTAGGCGTCCGGGTGGATCGAGGGTTCGAGGTCACCGAGCGCGTAGATCGCCAAAGCCGTCTCCCGTTGGTCACACGAGGTTCTTGCCGAAACACCGGTTGTCGGGCTCGTCCTTGTACACGCCGAAACCCGGAATCTCCGTATAGCCCGACGAACGGTAGAGGGCGATCGCCTCGGGCTGTTCGGTACCCGTCTCCAGCACGGCGCGCAGCCGCCCCGCCGCGACGGCCGTGCGTTCCAGTTCCGCCAGCATCGCGCGCGCGAAACCCTTGCCCCGCGCGGATTCCACGACGTACATCCGCTTCAGCTCCACGTCGCCGGGACCGAACGCGGGCGCCGGTCCGTCGTGCGCGCGCCACGCGCCGGAGGCCACGGGCACGTCGTCGAGGTAGCCGACGAGGAACAGTCCGCGCGGAGGCGCGAACTGCGAAGGGTCCATCGGCGTCGAGTCTTCGCTGCCGTAGCGGCGCACGTACTCGAGCTGCACTTCCGCCATCAGCTTGGTCGCGTCGGGGTGGTCGTAGGCGACCGCTCGGATCTCCACGGGCGACAGCCTAGTGCTGCTGCCAGTGCTCCCAGCCGCCTTCGTGGCCGTACTCCTTGCCGTCCACCGTCACCCCGGACCCCGGCATCGTCACCGCGCCGATCTTGCGCCAGCCCTCGGGCAGCTCGTCGAACGGCGGGAACGTCGCCGCCAGCGCGTGGTCCTCACCACCGGTGAGCACCCAGCGCAGTGGGTCGGCGCCGAGCGCGGTGCCGACTTCCTGCAGCCGCGTGGAGATCTCGAGGTCCGCGGTGAGCACGTCGAGCCCGACGTCCGACGCCGCCGCGATGTGTCCCAGGTCGGCGAGCAGCCCGTCGGAGATGTCGATCATCGACGTCGCGCCGGCCAGCGCGGCCTGCGGACCGGCCGGGTACGGCGGTTCCGGGCAGCGCTGCGCGTTCACGACCCCGACCGGCGAACGGAACCCTCGCCGCAGTACGGCCAATCCCGCCGCCGCCCAGCCGAGCCGCCCGCAGACGGCGAGGACGTCGCCGGGCCGGGCGCCCGAGCGCGTCACGGGTTCACGATCTTCGAGGTCCCCCAACGCGGTGACACTGATCACGATCTGGTCGGCGCTCACCATGTCGCCGCCGGACACCCCGACGCCACCGCGGGTCGCCTCGGCCCACATGCCGTTCATGATCTCCGTCACGACCTGGGCGGGAGTGTCCGGTGGACACGCGAAGCCCACCAGGACCGTGGTCGGTTTCGCGCCCATGGCCGCGACGTCCGACAGGTTCACCGCCACGGCCTTGCGCCCCACCTGCTCGGGGCTCGACCAGTCGAGGCGGAAGTGCACGCCCTGGACCAGCACGTCCGTGGTCGCCACCACGCGGCCGTCGGGGGCAGCCACCACGGCCGCGTCGTCGCCGGGGCCGAGCAGTGTGCTCGCCGGCTGGCGACGCCCGCCGGTGACCGCCTGGATCAGCGCGAACTCGCCCGTCCCGGCCACCGAGCCATCGTCCGGTGACACCGGTCACCTCCACTTTCTCTCCGTGTGCGAAGCCTCGACCACCGACAGTCGGATCCCCTAGGTTTTTCCCGGGGCTGGCGATACCTTGCCTACACCGTTCCTACCTCGACTCCATCGCTACCGACGAAAGGGCACGCCGTGGTCCACGCATACATCCTCATCCAGACCGAGGTCGGCAAGGCGGCCGCGGTGGCGGCGGAGATCTCCGGGGTGCCCGGCGTCACCAGCTCGGAGGATGTGACCGGCCCGTACGACGTGATCGTGCGCGCGACCGCGGACACCGTGGACCAGCTGGGCCAACTCGTGGTCGCGAAGGTGCAGAACGTGGAAGGCATCACGCGGACCCTGACCTGCCCGGTGGTCCACCTCTGAGACGTGGTGCACTTCGGGGGTGGCAGATTCCGACACCGGCGCACCCCCGCGGGCGGTCCTCGTGGTCGCGGCCGTGCTCGTGGTCGCGCTGGCCGTGGTGGTCGCCGTCTTCGCGGTGACGAAAAAATCGGCGCTCAGCGGCGAGGGCATCGCGAGTGGACCGCTCCCCCTCGTCGCCGTTCCGGCCCCGCAGGCCACCACGCAGGCGTGCACGACGGTCATCGACGCGCTGCCCGCAACCTTGAAATCGAACGGCAAGGACCTCGCCCGGCGCACGCTCGCCCAGCCCGCGCCGAAGGCCACCCTCGCCTGGGGTGACGGTGACGCGATCGTGCTGCGGTGCGGGCTCGACCGGCCGCCGGAGCTCACCCCCACCGCGCAGCTGCGCGTGGTCAACGGCGTGCAGTGGCTGCAGGTCACCGAAGACGCCGCGGCCACCTGGTACGTGGTGGACCGCGACGTCTACATCGCGTTGACCGTCCCCGACTCGGCCGGGACCGGGCCGCTGCAGACCGTGTCGGACACGGTCAACGCGAAGCTGCCGGTCAAACCTTTGAAGTTCTGACCGTCCGGCCGGCGATCTCCTCCAGCGAGTCGCCCGTGGTGCGTGGCCCCAGAACGGCGACGTCGACGATCAGCACCACCATCGCGACCGCCACCACGGCGAACATCCTGGTGGCGCCCTGCGCCTGCAGGATCGGCAGCAGGATGAACGGCATCGCCGCGGTGGCCAGGCGCGAAAGCGCGTAGGCCGAACCCGCGGCCGTGCCGCGCAGCGATGTCGGGAACAGCTCGCCCTGGTAGGTGTGGAAAGCGTTGGAGAACACGTTGCTGGCGGCGGTGTAGCAGAAGCCGAACACCGCGATCGCCACCCCGGAGGTCGAGAAGCCGAACGCGAGCCCGAACACGGCCATCGCCGCGGCGCTCGCGACGATCAGCCACTTGCGCTCGATGCGTTCGATGATCGGGATCGACAGCGCGGAGCCGATCGGGTAGCCGAGGAACGTGAGCGCGCTGAACGTCAGCGAGTTCACGAGGCTGAACCCCTTGGCGGCCAGCACGATCGGCACGAGCGAGCCGAAGCCGTAGTAGCCGAACGCCTGCAGCAGCTGGAAGATGTAGAGCATTGTCGTGCGCCGCGCCCACGGCTTGCGCAGGAGCGCGGAGAAACGCACGGGTTCCGGCGCAGGCGGTTCGGGCGCGGGTTCCGGGAGCGGTTGCGGCGCGGAGGCTTCGAGCTTGCGCACGATCTCGTCGGCTTCCGCCTCCCGCCCGCGAGCGGCGAGCCAGCGGGGCGACTCCGGCAGCGTGAACCGCAGGCCCCAGACGACGGCCGCGCCGAGCGCGCCGATCACGAACAGCCAGCGCCAGCCGTCGATGCCGAGCGGCGCATGGCCGGCCAGCGCGCGGGCGAGGAAGCCTGCGGCGGGCACGCCGCAGAAGCCGAGCGTGTACGCCCAGGCGGTGGCGCGGCCGCGGGCGCGAGCGGGCAGCAGGTCGGCGAGGTAGGCGTCGGCGACGGGCAGCTCCGCACCGATGCCGATGCCGGCGATGAAGCGGCAGACGACGAGCATCCAGACATCGGTGCTGAACGCGCCGAGCAGCGTGAAGACCGAGTACAGGCCGAGCGTCAGCAGGAACGCGCGCCGCCGGCCGACCTGGTCGGCGAGCTTGCCCAGGCAGACGGCACCGACGAACGCCCCGACGAACGCCGACGCGAGCACGTACTTCAGCGCTTCGGCCGTGACGCCGAACTCGTGCGTGAGCACGGTGCTGATCGTGGCCGCGAGGAACAGGTCGTAGAGGTCGAAGAACGTCGCCACCCCCACCACGGCGACGAAGTACCGGTGCCGGCGGGTGACCGGGAGCCGGTCGAGCCGGGATGCGATCTGCACGCGTTGCCTCCTGCCCTGGCCTGGGCGTGCCGCGCGCGGGCCACGTCGGCGTCACCCGGTGCCACCGGATGATCACTGTAGTGGGTGACGTCGTTCGCCGGGCGGCGACCACGGCGGGGCCGACCACTTCGCGCGGGCGCGGCAATTCTTCCCGGGCGGTGAATTCATCACACCGAAACACCGGAAACATCAAGTTGTTCTGGAGGACATCGTCGCGAAATGCCGCGCCTATGAAATTCTCAGGAAAGCTGGACCGGAATGTCAGGAGGTTTCAGTTCCTGCGACGTGTGCACTGCCGCCCGACCCGGGCTTCTGCGGGCTCGGAACGGACGGCAGCACACGTTTGTCGTTGTACCCCTTGGTCATTCGACCGGTGGTGTGCCGAGTGGAATCGTCATGCACCGCCGGGCGAGCACGCGGGACCGCGACTGCCCCGAGATTACCACGGTGGTCGGGGTGCGCGGTTCCGCCGAATTCCGCATCGGAAAGGAATCACCAGTGCCGCCGATCACAGTGATCTTCGTCGTCTCGGGACTCGCCGTCTGGCTGAATGGCCTGGCGTTTCTCGGGATCGGCGCCAAACCCGTCGAGGACGGCCCGAATCCGCTGACCACGGTCGGCTGGGTGACGCTGCTCGCCGGCGTCGTGGACGTCCTGCAGGCCGCCGTGATCATCGCGACGGCGCCGCCCGCGACGGGCGTCCCGTTGGCCGGAATCGTCACGTTCTACGGCACGTTCTTCACCGCGCTGGGGGTGGCGCTCGTACGAGGGCTGGACCTCCGGCCGATCGGCAACCTGGCCGTGGCGGTGGCCGTGGTGCCGCTGCTGTGGTGGAAGTTCTTCGACGGCAGCTGGATGCTGCACTCGATCCTCGTGGTGTGGCTGGTCGCGTTCCTCGCCGTGGCGGCCACGACCTACGGCAAGCTGCCCGGCAAGGTGCTGGGCGGGATCCTCGTCGTCACGTCGCTCTACACGTTCCTGACGCCGGCGGCGCTGCTCGCGCTGGGTAAGTCGATCCCCTGATCACGTGACCACACAGGGTCACCCGAGCGGGTGACCCTGTGTGGGGTCAGCGAAGGCCCGTGCCGCGCGCGATGGCGGTGTCGATGAGGGTCGACAGGAGCGTGCTGTAGTCGACGCCCGTGACCTCCCACATCTTCGGGTAGGCGGACTTCGTGGTGAAGCCGGGCATGGTGTTGACTTCGTTGATCACGAGGTCGCCGGCTGCGGTGACGAAGAAGTCGACGCGCGCGAGGCCCTGGCAGTCGAGCGCGCGGAACGCCTCGACGGCCATGGCACGCAGGCGGTCGGTGAGGGCGTCGTCGAGCTTGGCCGGGATGTCCAGCTCGGCGTCTTCACCGAGGTACTTGGTCTCGAAGTCGTACCAGGCGTCCGCGCCCTCGGCGAGCACGCGGATCTCCGCCGGCAGCGACGCTTCCACGCGGCCGTCGGGGAACTCCAGCACACCACACTCGACCTCACGCCCGACCACGGCGGCCTCCACGAGCACCTTCGGGTCGGTGCGGCGGGCCAGCTCGATGGCGGCGTCCACATCGGACCAGTCGGTGACGCGCGAGATGCCCACGGACGAGCCCGCACGCGAGGGCTTCACGAAAACGGGCAGCCCCAGGCGTTCCCGGTCGTCCTGGGCCAAAGTGGACTGTCCACGACGGAGCGCCGCGTACGTGCCCACCGGCAGCCCCTCGGCGGCGAGCAGCTTCTTGGCGTACTCCTTGTCCATGGCGGCGGCGCTGGCCAGCACGCCCGGGCCGACGTAGGGGATGTCGGCCATCTCGAGCAGGCCCTGGATGGTGCCGTCCTCGCCGAACGCGCCGTGCAGCACGGGGAAGACCACGTCGACGGTGCCGAGCACCTCGGTCGCCTGCCCGGGGTCGACCGTGCGCAGCTCGCGGCTGGTCGCGTCGCCCGCCAGCACGAGCGCGCGGCCGGACTCCACGGTCGGCAGCTCGCGGCCCTGGATGCTCAGCTCCTTCGGGTCGCCGGTGCCGAGCACCCAGCCACCCTGCGGGGTGATGCCCACGGGGAGCACCTCGTAGCGCTCCGGATCCAGGTTCGCGATCACGCTGCCCGCCGACAGGCACGAGATGGTGTGCTCGCTGCTGCGCCCGCCGAACACGACCGCCACGCGGATCTTCTCAGCACTCATGGTCGCTCACCGTACCGGGTGACCACGGCGAACGGCGCGCACCCGGCGTTGCGACGGATCCCCGGGTCCGTCCGCCGGAGGGGGTGGTGGGGGCGGGTTGGGGATGATCAGGTGGTCGGTGGTGGGTCCAGTGGCTGCGGCGGCTGCAGCGGCTGTCGCGGCCGAGTGGTGACAGACGCCTCGCGCCGGATTGCCCGAGCGGACCGGTCGCACTGCACGGCAGGCACCGCGGGACGGCTCGCGCTGCGTCCGGGTCACACAACCAGGAACCTTCGAACGGCGCCGAATCGCCGCGGGTCGGCTGCGGTTTGGTCATAACCGAGAGCATCCGGCACGGCGCAACCGGACCATTCGCGCAACACGTCGCTGATCGTCGGAAGAGACAAGCGCGGCCTCGCAGTCAGCGAAGCTCCCCGCGGCGGCGCCGTCGCGAGGGCGTCGCGAGTGAAGGCCCCGTCGCTGGGTGTGGCGGCGTAGGTGTCGCTGGACCGGTCGCGCGGTGCGGTGGCAGGCGAGGCGACGCGGCGCCGCACGACCGGTCAGCGAAGCAGACCCACCAAAGCCGGCAGCGCGGTCACCAACGCCTCCTGCGAACAGCCCGCGTACCCCAGCGCCACCCCGTGCACCGTGGGTGTGCCGGCGAAGTGGCGGGCCAGGCCGTCCAGGCGGATGCCGTGGTGTTCGGCCTCGGTCAGGCAGTGGGTTTCCTGGGCGGCGGACGCGAAGGGGACCACGAGGTGGGCGCCGGCGTCGTCGCCGAGGATGGGGATGGAGGCGGAGGTGAGGGCGGCGGAGAGCAGCGAGCGGCGTTCGGCGAGTTCGCGGCGGAGTTTGCGCAGGTGGCGGCCCAGGTCGCCGTGGCGGGCGAGTTCCACCAGCACGCGCTGGCCGGCCGGGGAGGGGCGGGTGCCGGTGAGGTCGCGGTAGGCGAGGACGGCTTCGGTGACCGAGGCGGGCGCGACGAGCCAGCCGGCACCGAGGGTGGGCGTGAGGATCTTGCTCGTGGTCCCCAGGTGGACGACGACGTCGGGCGCGAGGGCGGCGAGCATGGGCAGCGGGGCGACGTCGAAGCGCAGCTCCCCGTCGTAGTCGTCCTCGATGACGAGCATGCCGTCGGCGCGGGCGCGTTCCACGAGCTCCACGCGGCGCGCCGCGCTCATGCGGCTGCCCATCGGGTACTGGTGCGCCGGAGAGCAGTAGACCGCCCGCGCGCCGGCGGGGATGGCGTCGGGGCGCAGGCCCTCCTCGTCGACGGGCACGCCGACCACGGTCAGCCCGGCGGACCGGAACGCCTGCACGGCCCGCTGGTACCCCGGCTCCTCGAACGCCACGACCGCGCCGCGCCGCAGCACCGCGGCCGCGAGCTCCACGACGGCGGCCGTCGTGCCGCCCGTCGCCAGGACCGAGCCGGCGGCAAGACCGCGGTGCCGCAACAGGTGTTCCGAAACGGCCGCGCGGTACTCGGGCAGGCCGGCGCGGTGGGCGCGCACCAACGGCTCCGGGTCGGCCGCCGCCCGCCAGGCGCGGCGCCAGGCCGCGCGGTCCAGACCGGCCGCCCACGGCGTGCCCGGCGTCAGATCCAGCACGGGCGCCGCCTCGGGTTCCGGCGCGAGCGGTCCCGCCGGGGACACCGACGTGGCCGCGCGCGTCGGCGGTGTCGTCACGTACGTGCCGGAGCCGTGGCGCCCGGCGATCCAGCCTTCGGCGTGCAGCTGCTCGTACGCGGCCGAAGTCACGGTGCGCGAAACGCCGAGCCGCTCGGCCAGCGCGCGCGTGGACGGCAACCGGTCGCCGCCGCGCAGGTGCCCGCTCGCGGCGGCCTCGCGCAGGGCGTCGGCCAGCTGCACGGCCAGCGGCGTGCTCGCCTCGCGGTCGAGGCTGACCGGCAGCGCGGTGTCGGCGTACGACAACGAAGACCTCCAAGCGGCGAAAGTGGACTTCCCAAGTGTAGAAGAAGTGGCCGTTCAACACGTCCACTCACCCGCGCAACACTGCGAACATGACCAGCCTCTCGCCGACCCCCCGCACCACGCTCGGCCGCAAGAAGAACCGCGCGGCCACCGACCGCGCGACGCTGCACGCCGTGCTCGACGAGGCCCTGATCTGCCACCTCGGCCTCGTCCGCGACGGCACACCGCTCGTGCTGCCCACCGGCTACGGCCGTGACGGCGACACGCTCTACCTGCATGGTTCCACGGGCGCGGCCAGTCTGCGCACCGCCGCGCAGGATCTGGACGTCTGCGTCACTGTCACACTGCTCGACGGCATCGTCTACGCCCGCTCGGTCAACAACCACTCCATGAACTACCGCAGCGCCGTCATCCTCGGCCGCGCGCGCCTCATCACCGACCAGGACGAGAAACTCCACGCCCTGCGCGTACTCACCGACCACCTCTCCCCCGGCTCGTGGGACCACGCACGCGGGGTGAACGCGAAGGAGTTCGCCGCCGTCTCCGTCCTCGCGCTCGACCTCACCGAAGCCTCGGTGAAGCTGCGTGCCGAAGGCCCCGACGACGAGCCGGAAGACGTCAGCGCCAACACCGCCTGGGCCGGCGTCCTCCCGGTCAGGACCGTCTTCGGCGAGCCCGAACCGTCCGCCGACCTGGCCGACGGCTGGCAGATACCCGAGCACGTCGCCGGACGCGTCAGCGCGCCAGAGGCAGCCACACGGTGAACACGGTCCGGCCCGGCCGGCTCGCCACGTCGACCGTGCCGCCGTGTTCCACCACCAGCGACTGCACCACGGACAGGCCCAGACCGGTGCCGCCGGCCGACCGAGTGCGCGAGTTGTCGACGCGGAAGAACCGGTCGAAGATCCGCTGCTGATCCTCCGGCGCGATCCCCGGCCCGGCGTCCTCGACCCGGATCACCGCGCGAGAATCCACCACGGAGACCGACACCTCCACCCGAGTCCCCGAAGGCGTGTGCACAGCGGCATTCGCCAGCAGGTTGTCGAAGATCTGCCGCAACCGCACGGGATCCGCGTCGACGAAAACCGGCGAGGGAGCCAGCGAAACCGAAAGCGGATGCGCCGGCCGCCCCACCCGGAACGCATCCGCCGCGGCTGAAACGATCGGGACGACGTCCACCCGTTCGGGCCGCACCGGGGGCTCCGCGTCGTGGGCGTCGAGGCGCGCGAGCAGCAAAAGATCGTCGACGAGCACGCTCATCCGGGCCGTCTCCTCGCGGATCTTCGCCAGGTGCGCCTCGCGTTCCTCGGGTTCGTTCGCCGCCGCGTAGCGGAAAAGGTCGGCGTAGCCCCGGATCGACGTGAGCGGCGTGCGCAGCTCGTGCGACGCGTCGGCCACGAAACGGCGAAGGCGCTCGTTGGCGGCCGTCCGCGCGGCGAGCGACGACTCGATGTGCGTGAGCATCACGTTGAACGCCGTCCGCAGCTCCGCCACCTCGGCGCCGCCGCCCTCACCCGTCGCCCGCACCGGCAGGTTCGCGGTCGCCGTGAGGTCGTGCGACGCGATGTCGTGCGCCGTGCCCGCCATGTCCGACAAC
Organism: Amycolatopsis sp. NPDC047767; assembly: GCF_040704195.1. Classification (NCBI taxonomy): domain Bacteria; kingdom Bacillati; phylum Actinomycetota; class Actinomycetes; order Pseudonocardiales; family Pseudonocardiaceae; genus Amycolatopsis; species Amycolatopsis sp. NPDC047767. The sequence goes on along the minus strand of NZ_JBEYSJ010000008.1, from coordinate 6,941 downwards.
GGTCGAAGGCCGCGGCGCAGCACGAGGCGTCCCACCACTACGAGAATCGCCAGCGCGATGAGGAACGCGATCACCTCGGCCAGCACCAGCTGCCGCACCGTGCTGTCCAGGTCCGCCTGCGGCGCCGCGCTCAGCAGCACCGTTCCGCTGCCGGCGGAATCCGTCGCGACCGGGCAGGCGCGGACGCGGTAGGGCCCGTCGCCGTGGAGGTACACCGTGCGGAACACGTCGCCGCCCGTCGCGTCGGAAGCGACGTCGGCGAGCGGCGTGATGTCCGTCGGCAGGTTGCTGCCGGGCTGCGGCGTCGCCACGCCACGGTCGACCTCGAACACCGCCGAGAACCACGAGTAGACGGTTTCGGGGTTGCCGTGGGAGCTGCGCAGTCCCGGCACCTGCGCGACCTGGCTCGTCTTGAGCTGCTCGTCGAGGCGGCGGCCGAGGTAGCCGTGCATGAACCCGACCGTGACGGTCCCCACGATCGCGAAAACCACCAGCGCCAGCGCGCCGAGCCCGAACGCCAGCCGCGTGCCGAGCCGCGACGCGCGCCACGCGGCGTACCAGCGGCGAGCCCAGCGCCGCAGCCGCTTCACCGGCCCGCCCGCACGACGTAGCCGACGCCGCGCACGGTGTGGATCAGCGGCTCGGCGCCGTCGTCGAGCTTGCGGCGCAGGTGCGAGATCACCAGCTCGACCACATTGGACCGGCCGCCGAAGTCGTACTCCCACACGTGGTCGAGGATCTGCGCCTTCGTGAGCACGGCCGGCGAGCGGCGCATGAGGTACCGCAGGAGCTCGTACTCCGTCGGCGTCAGGTCCGCCAGCCGTTCGCCGCGGCGGACCTCGCGGGTGTCCTCGTCGAGCGTCAGGTCCGCCACACGCAACACGGCGGTGCGCGGAGCGGGCGGCAAAAAACTGCTCCGGCGCAGCACCGCCCGCAGCCGCGCCATCAGCTCCTCGACGGAGAACGGCTTCACGAGGTAGTCGTCGCCGCCGCGCGTGAGGCCGGCGATGCGGTCGGCCGTCGCGTCTTTCGCCGTCAGGAAGACCACGGGCACGGCGTTGCCGTGTTCGCGCAGCCGGTCCAGCACGGTGAAGCCGTCGAGGTCGGGCAGCATCAGGTCGAGCACCACGATGTCGGGCCCGAACTCCGCCGCGCGGGTCAGCGCGGCCGCGCCCGATCCCGCGGTCACGGCCTGCCAGCCCTCGTAGCGGGCCACGGTCGCGACGAGATCGGCGATGTGCGGTTCGTCGTCGACGACGAGCAGCCGCACCGGGTTCGGGTTGTCCACGCCACCATCCTCCGTGACCACCGCGCGGGCGCGCGAGCGGAGCGCCCGGCCGACAGCCAGTCGACAGGTTCCGCCCAGATCCGCCACAGGTTCCGCGGCGACGCTGGCGTTCGTGACACCCGAGCCGAAGGGATTCCCCGTGAGTGTCCTGACCCCGATCGCCGTCCCGCCCCGTCCGGCGGTGGCGCCCCGTGTGGTCGCCAAGGCGTGGATCTTCGCGTTCCTGGCGGCCAACGCGGTGCTCGCCACGGTGTTCTTCGCCCTCGGCGACTTGTCGGACGACCCGTTGATCAGCGCCGGGCGCCTCGCCGGCATCTACGCGGCGCAGGCCATGGCCGTGCAACTGCTGCTCGTCGCGCGCCTGCCGTGGCTCGACCGCCGGCTCGGCATGGACCGGCTCACGTCGTGGCACCGCTGGACGGGCTTCAGCCTGCTGTGGCTGCTGGTCGCCCACGTGGTGCTGGTGGTCGTCGGCTACTCCGCCCTCGAGCGCACCAACGCGGCCGACGAGCTGGTGCAGCTGGCCGATACCACCGAGGGGATCCTGCGGGCGATCGTCGCGTTCGTGCTCATCCTCGTGGTCGGCACGGCGTCCGCTCGTTTCGCGCGCAAACGGATGGCCTACGAGACGTGGCACTTCGTGCACCTCTACACCTACGCCGCGGTGGTCCTGGCGTTCACGCACCAGATCGCCGTCGGGCAGTCGTTCGCGAGCCACCCGGCCGCCCGCGCGTACTGGTGGACGCTGTGGCTGGGCACGGGTCTCGCGGTGCTGGCCGGGCGCGTGCTCCTGCCGTTGCGACGCAACCTGCGGCACCGGTTGCGGGTGGTCGCCGTGGTGCCCGAGTCGCCCGACACGGTGTCGGTCTACATGACCGGCCGCGACCTCGACCGGCTGCCGGCGCGCGCGGGGCAGTTCTTCCTGTGGCGTTTCCTCACGCGGGACCGCTGGTGGCAGGCCAACCCGTTCTCCCTCTCGGCAGCGCCCGACGGCCGCACGCTGCGACTCACCGCCAAGGCCGTCGGCAGCTCCAGCGCGAGCCTGCGGTCGCTGCCGGTCGGCACGCGCGTGTTCGCCGAAGGCCCGTACGGCGCCTTCACCACCATCCACCAGCAACGACCGAACGCCCTGCTGGTCGCCGGCGGCGTCGGCATCACGCCGATCCGCGCCCTGCTCGAAGACGTGAGCGGGCACGTCGTGCTGCTCTACCGCGTGCGAACCCCGGCCGACGCCGTGCTTCTGCCCGAGCTGCACGCGCTGGCCAAGACCCGCGGCGCGATCGTGCACGTCCTCAGTGGACCGTCGGATCTGCGCGGCCCGCACTGTCCCGTGCTGGGTCCCGCCGCGCTGCACGCGCTGGTGCCGGACCTCGGCGACCGCGACGTGTTCGTCTGCGGTCCGCCCGGGATGACGTCGGCCGTGCTGCGCAGCCTGCGGGAGCTGCGCGTGCCCGGCACCCAGGTCCACGCCGAACGCTTCAGCCTGGCCGCGTGAGGAGCTTCCGATGAAGAAGACGATTTTCGTGGTCGCACTGTCGATCGCCGGGTTCGTGGCCGTGTGGCGGTTCGACCCGACGCCGGCGACGAGCAGCGCCGCCGCGAGTGCCCCCGCTCCGACAACGAGCACCGCACCGTCCACTTCGGGCGGTTCCGGCGCCGTGACCACGCAGGGCAGCGCCGAGTCGACCGAGTTCGGCACCGTGCAGGTGCAGGTGTCCTTCTCCGGCAGCCGGATCAGCGACGTCACCCTCGTGCAGCAGCCGGACAGCGGCCGCGGTGTCGACGCGATCCCGCTGCTGCGCGAGGAAGCCCTGCAGGCGCAGAGCGCGGACATCGACACCGTCTCGGGCGCGACGCAGACGAGCGAGTCGTACATCAAGTCGCTGCAGGCGGCGCTCGACGCGAAGGGCTCCTGATGGCCACGCACCTGGAGCACGTGATGGGCCTGCCGGTGTCGCTCGATCTTCGCGACGAAGGCGACTTCACCGGCGCCATCGCCGACGCGTTCCGGTGGCTGCGCGAGGTCGACGCCCGCTTCAGCCCGTTCCGCGCCGGCAGCGAGGTCTGCCGGTACGACCGTGGCGAAACCACCGAGCTCAGCGCGGACCTCGACGAAGTGCTCGGCCTCTGCGCGTACTACGAGGACCTCTCCGGCGGCGCCTTCTCCGCTCGCCTGCCCGGCCGTGGCCTGGACCCGTGCGCGGTCGTGAAGGGCTGGGCCGTGCAGCGCGCAGCCGGTCGCCTCCACGCGGCGGGCGCGCGCCGGTTCTGCCTCAACGCCGGCGGCGACGTCGTCACCGCGGGCGAGCCCGAGCCCGGACGGCCGTGGCGCGTCGGCATCCGCCACCCCGAGCAGGCCGAAGCGGTCTGCGCCGTGGTCGCTTCCCGCGACGGCGCCGTCGCCACCTCGGCCGCCTACGAACGCGGCGCCCACGTGCTCGACGGCCGCACCGGCCTGCCCGCCACCGGGCTGCTGAGCGTCACCGTCGTCGCCGAAGACCTCACCCACGCCGACGCGCTGGCCACCGCCGCGTTCGCACTAGGCACCGACGGCATCGACTGGGCCGCTGACCAACCCGGCTGCGGCGTGCTGATCGTCGACGCCCAGCGGCGCGTCCACCGCTCCCCCGGCCTCGCGCTCGCCTGAGTCGAGTGTCCACAGTGCACTCGGTGGGATTCTGACCGGCGCCCGCGTGATGTCGTTGTCACCGACTGTTCACGGTGGCGGTGAAACGCGGACCGGCGAGCCGCGTCGTACTGAACGTGCTGCGGTTGACGACGGTAACCGGTGTGGTGTGCGTGGTGGTCGCGCCGTTCTTGTCGGGGGGCGCGACGAGAGCGAGCGGCGTGGGGCTGCTGTGGTTCGTCGCGGGGGCGGTCGTCGCCGCGGTGCTGGGGCTGGCGCGTTCGCGCAAGGTGCGGATCGCCGCGGCGGTCCTCGGGATCGCCACCGCCGTGGCCGCCGTGGTGCGGCTGGTGCTCGACGTGCGAGGTGGCGTGCCCGGCCTGGACACCCCGGTGCTCGCCGTGGGCACGGTGGGGGTGGCGGTCGGGCTGTTGGACTCCACGTCGTGGCGGATCCGGCCCGCCGGCGTGCTGGTGGCGATCGTCGTGCTGGCCGCGGGGGTGGCGGGCCCGTTCGCCGCGGACCGGGCCGCCACCGCGAGCACGACCCGCGGTGTGCCGGACCTGACGCCCGAACCGGTGGCCGAAAAGCCCGGCGGCCGGCAGTGGTCCTGGCAGCCGCCGTCCGACGTGAGCGCGATGGTGGCCGCGGGACACGGGGTCGTCGTCGCGGCCGCGGACGGTTCGGTGACGGCGCTCGACGGGCTCGACGGCAGCCGCGACTGGTCCTACGCCCGGCCTGGCGCCCGCGTCCACGCGCTGCTCGTGTCGGCCGACCGGCGCACGGTCGTGGCCGCTTTCGCGTCGAAGACCGACAGCAGCAACGACCTCGTGGTCGTCCTCGACGCCGGCACCGGCACCGCGCGCTTCGACCGCGTGGTGCCGTCGGTCCTGGTCGAGACCGGGGAGATCCTGGTGGGCACCAAGACCTTGACCGTCCGCGACGACGCGTACACCGGCTACGACCTCCAGACCGGCGATGAGCGCTGGCAGTGGTCCGCGCCGGCCGGGTGCCAGAACCCGTACACCTTGCCCGCGCAAGCCCGGACGGTGGTGCTCGCCGCGCTGGAGTGCGGGCGTTCGGCGGGACTCGTCGCGCTCGACGAAGTGACCGGTCACGAACGCTGGCGCCACGTGGTCGAGACCACCGGGCCCGACAGCGAACGGCTCGACATCTCCCCCGCCACCACCACCGACGGCGCCGTCGTGTGGCTGCGGCTTCTCGGCCGCACGACGGTTCCCGGCTCGGTCGTCAACGGGCTCTTCGACACCGAGACCGGCCGGCTGCTGGCCCGGCCGGACGCGTCGCGCTGGGTGCGCATGGACGTCGGTCCGATTCCCGTGATCGAGCAGGAAAAGACGTCCGCCAAAGCCCTCGATCCCGCCACCGGCACCACGCACCCAATCGACCTCGGCGCCTGTCCCGTGCGCTCGGCCGACGCCACCACCCGGCACACCTACCTGCGCGCGTGCCAGGACACCGGCCGTGACGTGACCCTTCTCGTGCAGGGCTTCGACGGCAGCGCGCCGACCAGTCGGGTGGTGCGAATGGACGGCTCGGGCTCGCTGTCGAGCCTGCGGCTCGTGCCGGCGCCGGGCGCGATCGTCCTGGCGCGCAGCACGTACGGCGGCACACCCGCGCCCGTCGTCGGCTTCCCCAGCTGACGTCGGCGAAACCGCCTCGCGCGAGACCGGGCCTTTCGGGCAGACTGCGGCCAGACCGACCGAGCAAGGGGAGCAGATGCCGTCCACCGTCGAGAACACCACCTTCGACTGCGCGGATCCGTATGCGCTGGCCCAGTTCTGGAGCGTCGTCCTCGACCGGCCGGTCGCCGAGGAGGACGAGCCGGGCGACCCGGAGGTCGGCATCGAGCTCGACCACGGTGGCGCACTGCTGTTCATCCGCGTGCCCGAGGCGAAGACCGTGAAGAACCGCGTGCACCTGTGCCTCACGCCCGAAGGCCCGCGCGACGCCGAGGTCGAGCGCCTGCTCGCCGCCGGGGCGACGATGTTCGACGACCAGCGCAACGCCGACGGCACCGGCTGGGCCGTGCTGCACGACCCGGAAGGCAACGAGTTCTGCGTGCTGCGCAGCAAGGCCGAGAAGGCGGCGAAGTGACCGACTCGTTCGAGCTCAACCGCGCCAACTGGGACGAGCGCGCGGCGGTGCACGCGAAGTCCGAGTACTACGGCTTCGAGCGGTTCCGCACGGACCCCGGGTACCTCAGCGACGTCGTGCGGTTCGACCTCCCGCGCCTCGGCGACGTCTCCGGGCTGCGCGGCGTGCACCTGCAGTGCCACATCGGCACGGACACGCTTTCCTTGTCCCGCCTGGGCGCGCGGATGTCCGGCCTCGACCTCTCCCCCGGCTCGCTGGCCGAAGCACGCCGGCTCGCGGACAGCGTCGGCGCGGAGATCGACTACCACGAGGCCAACACCTACGACGCCGTCGACGTGTTCGGCGAAGGCGCGTTCGACCTCGTCTACACCGGCGTCGGCGCGCTGTGCTGGCTGCCGCGGATCGCCGAGTGGGCCACGGTCGTGGCGCGGTTGCTGAAGCCAGGCGGGCGGTTGTTCCTGCGCGAAAGCCACCCGATGCTGTGGGGCCTCGACGACGAAGCCGAGCGCGCGTGGCCGAAATACGACTACTTCGAGCACGAGAAACCGCTCGTGTGGGACGACGACACCACCTACGTCGACACCGACAGTCCCCTCAAGAAGACCACCACGCACTCGTGGAACCATTCACTGGGCGAAATCATCACGGCGCTGCTGGACAACGGCCTCACGCTCACTGCGTTCACCGAACACGACACCGTGCCGTGGAACGCGCTGCCGAACGAAATGCACCAGGTCGACGGCGGCGAATGGCGGCTGCGCGAGAACCCGCGGCGCCTCGCGGCGAGCTACACGCTGCAGGCGGCGAAGGTTTCCTAAGGGATGTCTCGTAACTGGTGTTGTGGTTAGTGGGGCTAGTGTTGCGGTCAGACGTCCATAAGGATGTTGTGAAGGTTCGCGATTCCGGACA
>NZ_JBEYSJ010000007.1:346205-370267 GCF_040704195.1 Amycolatopsis sp. NPDC047767 | reverse complement strand
CAAAGCCGCACACTTCCTCGCCTTCCTTCAACTCGCAGCCGCCGTGACCTGCTGGAAGAAACTCCGAAAACTAACCACATGAGACAAGCTCTAAGTGGGACACACCGATGGCCCAACACACTGCGGTCGTTGTCTTTGCAAGCTTGCCGACAGGTCAACCTGCGTGGACTAGCGGGCTTGCGCAACCTCGAACATCTGCACGTATCAGGCACGCCCGTCAGCTCATTGCAGTGGGCCACAGGGCTTTCCGCGCTCAGATCTCTCGACCTGCGCAATGCGGGCCCGCTGCCCCGACTGGACCCGCTGACGCCTTTGCGCTGGTTGCGTGACCTCGACGTTCGGGGAAGCGGTGACATCGATCTTGGCGAGCTGGCTCGGCACCGGCCCGACGTCGTGGTGCACGTCTACCGCGATCAGCACGTGACCGGGCCATGCCGGATTCCGGCGCCTCCGCGGATCGTGCGCCACGAACGGCCGGCGGCGAACTGAACCTGGGCCCCCGGCAGAGAAACCACGCCGGAGGCCCAGGAGATCGGGATCGACCCTACGTCAGCTCATCCTGCCGCTCCGCCGCGATCCGGCGGACGCGGCCGCGGACCCCGAGCCAGCCGGCGACCAGCACCAGCGCCAGCACGGGGATGCTGTAGATCAGGATCCGCCCGGTGGTGCCGCCCCACCAGCTCATCGTGAGGACCAGCAGGAGGAACGCCAGCGTCACGTAGTTCGTGTACGGCGCGCCCGGCAGGCGGTACGCCGGCCGGGACATCTCGCCGCGCGCGGCCTTGCGCGTCATCGCCAGGTGGCAGATCACGATCATCGACCACATGCCGATGATGCCCAGCGCCGAGAACTCCAGCGCGACCTCGAAGGCCTCGCCCGGCACCACGAGGTTGAGCACCACACCGAGCACGTACACCGCGGCGGTCAGCAGCACACCGCCGAAGGGGACGCCGCTCTTGCTCATCTTCGAGGTGAACTTCGGGGCCGAGCCGGCTATCGAGAGCGAGCGCAGGATGCGTCCGGTGGAGTAGAGGCCCGAGTTCACGCTGGACAGCGCCGCGGTGAGCACGATGACGTCCATGATGCCGCCGGCCGCGGGGATGCCGAGCTTCGAGAAGAACGTGACGAACGGGCTCTCCCCGCTCTTGTACGCCGTCCACGGCAGCACCATCACCAGCAGCAGCACCGAACCCACGTAGAAGATGCCGATGCGCCAGGCGACGGAGTTGACGGCCTTCGGGATGACCTTGCGCGGGTTGGCGGTCTCGCCCGCGGTCACCCCGACCATCTCGACGCCGGAGTACGCGAACACGACGCCCTGCAGGATCAGCAGCGCGGGCAGCACGCCGGTCGGGAACAGGCCGCCGTTGCTCGTGATCAGGCTCGGGCCGGTCACCACGCCGTCGACGGGTGTCCGGCTGATCAGCACGAAGATCGCCACGACCATGAACACCACGAGCGCCAGCACCTTGATGGCGGCGAACCAGAACTCGAGTTCGCCGAACAGCTTCACCGACACCATGTTCACCGCGAGGATCGCGAACAACGCGATGAGCGCGGGAATCCATTGCTGCAGGTCGGGCCAGAAGAACTGCGTGTACTTGGCCACCGCGGTCACATCGGCGACGCCCGCCGTGGCCCAGTTCAGGAAGTACATCCAGCCGGCGAAGAACGCGGCTTTCTCGCCGAGAAATTCTCGCGAATAGGACACAAAGGATCCGGAAGACGGCCGGTGCATCACCAGTTCGCCCATTGCGCGGACCACGAAGAACGCGATGATCCCGGCCACGGCGTAGACGACGGCCAGCGCCGGACCGGTGCTGTGCAGGCGCGAGCCGGCGCCCAGGAACAGGCCGGTCCCGATGGCGCCGCCGATGGCGATCATCTGGACCTGACGGTTCTTCAGTCCTTTGTGGTACCCGGTTTCCTCGTGCTTGAACGAGGTTTCCGGCGGCTCGGCGACCGCCGTCTGATCCGAGGGCGACATGTGATTCCCCTGTTCTGACAACAAAGTGCGTGTCGTGACGCAGGGGTCGGCCGACCACTGTGTCGTGCCAGATCATGATGTGGTCGGACCGCATCCGGCCGCAACGGGAGCGGCGATAACTTAGGGTTGATTTGAGCTGCGAACCTCAAGCCATTCTCAAATGTGCCCGATAGAACCGAAATTCACGGACTCCCGGGCCGGAAAACGCGAAACGCGTTTCAAGCCCAGCTGTCCGGCTGTGTGCCGTCGACGTCGGTGAAGCCGTACTCGCGGGCCAGCTCCGCCGAGCTCACCGACCGCTGGTTCCACCGTGCTCGCTCCGGGTCCTCGGCCAGCGCCGCCACCGCGCGGCCCACGTACCGGGGCGACTCGGACTGCGAGAAGGGCGGCGGGGCGGTCGGGAGGCCGCCCGGGCGGTCGGAATCCAGCGCGGTGCGCCAGTTTTCCTCGGTGACGCCGTAGTTGTCGAGCATCATCTCCGAACGCAGCCAGCCCGGCGTGATCGCGACGGCCGTGCCGCCGTGCGCCGCGAGCTCGTGGCCCTGCGAGAACGCCAGCCGGTTCACCGAGGCCTTCGCGAGGTCGTAGAACACGGAGATCCGGTACTGGGACGCGTTGTACGCCAGCGTGCCGTCGGTGATCTCGACGAGGAGACCGCCGGGCTGCGATACGAGCAGCGGCAGCAGGTAGTGCGAGGTCACGAGGTGCGTTTCCACACCGAGGCGCAGGATCCGCAGGCCGTCGTCGAGGTCGTGCTCCCAGATCGGTGTGTTCCAGTCGGCCGGGCCGCCCTTGAGCCGCTCGGCGCCCCAGATGTCGTTGACCAGCACGTCGAGCCGGCCGTGTTCGCGACGGACGCGTTCGCCCAGCACCCGCACCTGCTCGTGGTCGAGGTGGTCGACCTGCCTGGGCACGCCGGTGCCGCCGAGGCTGGTGACGAGCGCGGCCGTCTCCTCGATCGTCTCGGGGCGGTCGTAGTCGGAGTGACCGTCGCGTTCCCAGCTGCTGCGGCCGGTGCAGATCACCGTCGCGCCGGCCTCGCCGAGGGCCGCCGCGATGCCGCGCCCGGCGCCGCGGGTCGCGCCGGCCACCAGGGCTACCCGGTTCCGGAGATCAGCCATCACCTCGAGTGTGACACGGTCAACCCGCCAGCGCGTCCCGGACAGTGTCGGCCAGCAGGCGGGTGCACCCGGGCGCTCCGGGGTTGAGCAGCAGGTCAACGCCGCCTTCGAGCAACGCCGGCAGGTCGCGCGCCGCGACAGGCAGCCAGCCGGCGGCCCGGACGCGGGTGCGGTGCGCCGGGGCGGTGGTGGCGAGCACACACGGGATGTTGTCCGGCGACGGCGCCACCAGCGGCTCGTCGTCCACGTCGAGGGCGACCGACACCGTCGACTCGCGCAGGATCGCGGCGAGCCGGCCGGCGTCGGCGTCACCGCGGGCGACCAGGCGGAGCACGGCGTCGAGGGGGTCACTCGGCGAACCCGGACCAGACGGTTCGTAGGCGGGGTTCGCCTCGAAGCGGCCGACCGCGCCGTCCTCACCGGCCAGCCAGCCGCCTACGACGGCGGCCAGCGGCGGGGCCGCGACCTCGGCGCCGTCCTCGGTCGACGACGGCGTCCACGCCGGGTCGACGAGCAGCACCCACTGGTCATTCGCCATCGCCGGCGCCTCCTCCGCTCGCGTGCGGCTCGCCCACCGAGGCGAGGAACGCGTCCTCCGACTCGCTCACCTTGGCCAGCATCGCGTCCTGCTTCGCCGCCTGTTCCTTCATCCGCGCCGCGTACTGCCGGATGTGCTCGGCGGTACGCCAGCGGTTCAGCCACGCCAGGCTGCTCAGGTGCAGGCGCCGCATCACCCACAGCGTGTCGCGGGTCCGCTCCACGCGCTGCTCGAACGTACCCGGCCCGCCGCGCCAGCCCTCCAGCGCGCCGCGCACGGCCTCCTTCAGCACGTCCGGCGCGAGCTTCTCCGAGGCGAACGCGCGGATCGCCGTGGCGAGGTCGCGCGCGTAGGACTCGGCGTCCGCGTGGCCCAGGATCTTGCGGAACTGGCCCAGGAACAGGCCGTTGTCGAGCGCGGCGTCGAGGGCGCCGTGGCGGTCGAGGACCTCGACGGCGTCGGCGGCCCGGCCGACGTCCGTGCCGTGGGCGACCTCGTTGGCCAGGTCCAGCAAGGCCTCACGGCCGGTCTTGGCGAGCAGGGTGTCGGCGACGCCGTGCAGCTGCAGGAGCGTGTACTCCTCGGCCAGCCCGACGGCGACGGCGGTTTCGGCGGCGGACAGCGTGGCCGGTGCCGCGGTGGCGGGCAGCGAGATCGTGGCGAGCGCGTCGGTACCGGGACCGGGGGTGACGATCGAGGCCGCCGCGTGCGGCGTGACACCGGCCGGCGTCAGCTCCGTCAGCTTGGCCTGGACCTGCGCGACGAACTCGGCCCGCACGTCGTCGGGGCCACTGACCTGCACGTGAGGCGCGGGCAGTCCGTCCGCCGTGCGTTCCACTGTGGACTCCGCGATCCACTGCGCGACGGAGTCGTCGAGCGGCAACGGCACCGGCTCAACGCCGAAGTCGCTCGCAGGACCGGGTCCGGTGTTCAGGCGCACGGGCCGGGAAACCGCACCGTCGCGCCAGACGCCCTTGCCCGTCACCGTGAACCGCTCGCGCGCCGATTGCGGCAGCCGGACCTGCTGCCAGCGTCCGTCGACGAGCCGGTGGTCGATCAGGTGCTGCACGTCGGCGTTGTGCGAAGCCAGCTCCAGTGCCGCCGTCCACAGGAGATCGGGCTGCTCGTGGCGGGCCACGATGTCGGCGCTAGCCGTGAGGTCGAGCGCCGTCCCGCCCGAGCGCAACGCGCTGACGGCGCCGCTGAGCAGCGCCAGCGTGCCGGTGCGGTCGTCGAGACGCACCGGGCCGGCGGGAATCGACGGCCGGTACCACCAGCCGTGTTCGGCAGCCTGGCCCAGCTCGGCGATCGTGCGGCGATCGTCCTCGGTCAGCGCGTGGTCACCCGAAACCAGGTAGGAGACGGCCGGGAAGGTGTCCACGACGTTGTCCGGCGACGGCTTCGGGGTGGCGTGCACCGGAAGGTCCATTCCGGACGAACGCACGTGCTGCGTGAACTCGGCGGCCAGCGCGCCCGACGCGAGCACGAGCGTGGGCGGCCGGTCCGCCGCCTGCGTCAGCTCGGCGCTGCCGCCGGGCGCGGCGTCGATCTTCATGACCACACCGGGTTTCGCACCGCGGTAGCCAGCGAACGGCGCAGACTCCGAGGCGTACGGCTTCCCGTCGACACCGCTGAAAACGGCCGGCGCGTCCAGCGAGAACTCCACCGCGGCACCTTGCGTCGGCCGGAACGAGACGGTGACACCCGAACCGTCGGCGACGCGGATCTTCACCGGCACCCGCGCCAGCAGGTCGCGGTCGCCCAGCTCGCGGCCGAGGTGTCCAGCCAGCTCCCGCGCGGCCTCGCGGGCCCGCGCGCGATCACCACCGGTCACGTGGATCGCGGGCAGCTCACCCTCAACGGCCCGCAACGCCTGCGCCAGCTCGCGCGCGCCGGTCTCCAGTGGACTATCCACATCGGACACCAGCACCGCGTCGTCCGGGTTCCGCAGCGTGGCCCCGTGTTGCACCTCGCCCAGCGCGCGGTGCACCCGGCCCGGATCGATGTCCAGCAGAGCCCGTGCGGAAGCAGGCAACTGCACGTCGTGGTCGGTTGCGGTGTAGGTGTGCCCGTCGGTCACCGTGCGCACGAGCGGCGCCAGCTCCGGGTCCGCCGCGAGGAACGACAACGCGGCATCCCACACCAGGTCCGGGTCCGCGTGGCGGCGCACGGCCGGCTCGACCGCGGTCAGGTGCAGGTCGCCGGCGCGGTTGTACAGCCCGCGCACCAGGCTCTGCACCACGTGCTGGGTCAGCTCCAGCGTCTCGTCGCGCCCCGACACCGGTCGCGTCCCCGCGGCGGGCGGCTTGAGCCAGCTGCCGTCGCTGTTCATCCGGATGTCGGTCATCTCCGGCAGGTCGAACGCCGACGGCAGGCCGATGCGCCGCGCGGTGCCCGACAACGCCGAGGGCCCGGTGCGGACGATGATCGAGTTGCGGTGCACGCGGCCCTGCGGCATCTGGAAGAACACCGGCGGCAGGTCGTACGCCTCGGGCGGCATGAGGTTGCGCTGCGTCTTGCCGTAGTTCTCGCGCACGACGTCGAGGTGCACGCGCGCGAACGGGTGGCCCTTGCTCATCGCGAACGCCGAGTTGGCCACGTTCATGCCGATGCGGTGCGTCACGTAGCCCTCGCGCGAGGTCGCCGCGTGGAACAGGTCCTCGAGGCTTTCCACCACGTTGTCGCCGTCGGTGTAGAGGCCACCGAAGCGGTTCATCAGCTCCATGCGCAGGATGTCGCTGGCCGCCGCGTAACCCGGACCAGTCAGTTTGCCGGTCTCGGACTGGTAGAACTCGTTGAGCAGCATGGGGTTCTCGCTCGAGAACACCTCGTCGACGTTCACCAGCCGCACGTGGTGCTGCTGCGCCCAGTTCACGAAGTCACGCACGTCGGCGAGCGGGTCGGGGCCCTCGGCCGGCGGCTCCGTGGTCAGCGCGAGCTCGATCTGCGAACGCGGGACGTCCGTCCACAGCACCGGCACCACGCCGTCGTGCAGCCGGGAAGCCGCGCCGCCGAAGTTGTCGCGGAACGCGCTCATCGTGCCGGCGTCACGCAGTGGCCCGCCGAGCCAGATGGCATGCATGAGCAGCGGTGTCGAGGTGGTCTTTTCCAGCGGCTCGACGTCGCCGGGTGCCCAGGCGGACAGCCGGTCGTCGGCGCGCGTGTGCTCGACGGTCCAGTCCCGCAGGTCGGGCAGGTTCGCGGGGTCGGCCAAGTCGCGCAGCACCGGCACGCCCCGGGTGAGGTCGAGCGTGTCCAGCAGCGCGAGGCCCTGGCCCGCGGTGAGGTTCGAATAGTCGTGGCCACGCAGGAAGTCGGGCGGCTCCGGAGCGCGGTAGAAGCCGAACAGGTCGGGGCCGAGCAGCGGCGCGCCGGCGGGCGCCGGGCCGTGGTCGGCCGAGGTCGCGCGCAGGTCCTGCGTGAGCTCGGCGGCGGAGTCGTACGGCGGCAGCTCATCGGGCGCGGCCGTTGCCCGCAGGTACTCGTTGGCCACGGCGGCGAGCAGCTCGGGATCCTCGTGTCGGCCGAGCAGCGCCTGCACCTCGTCGTCGGGCGCGCGGTCGTAGACGGCGTTCACGACCTCGGCCGTCAGGTACAGCGTGCGGGCGCGGTCGGCGAGACGGATCGGGCCGGCCGTGGCGGGAACCCGGGCGTAGCGCCAGTTCTTGAGCAGCGCGTTCGTGAGCTCGTCGACCACGGCGTCGGCGTCGAGCGGACGGCCGAGAGTCTCCCAGTGACCGCCGCGGACCACCGCGGTGAACGCGTCGTCGCGGGCGCCGAAGAGCGGGGCCGACGGTTCGTCATCGGGGCTGTCGTCACGGTGGTTGGCCAGCACGGAGTCGGTGGCCGCGTGGACGATCGACGGCCCGCCACGCGTTTCGAGCGCCGCCTGGAAGTCGTGCGCGACCCCGCCGGGGCCCAGCCGCCGGGCCGCCGCGCACTGGAACAGCGTGACCGACTCCGGCTGCGCGTCGGCGAACTCGGGCGACGCGGTGACGATCCGCGCGAGCGTCTCGCCGTCGACGTAGACCTCGCGCCGCGTGCCGTCCGGGCCGGTCACGGCGACCTTCACCCGGGTTTCCTCGCCGTGGCCCGTGACGAGGAACGTGCGGCCCTCGGCCAGCTCGTCGGCCCACGGCGTGCGCACGGGAATGCCGCCGTCGCCGGGGCCTCGGCCGCGCAGGTCGTTGGCCGCGCCGGTGGCGAAGGCCCGCATCTCGTCCGGGTCGGCTTCGACCACGAGGTTCTCGCCCCGGGTCTGCTGCAGCCAGGTCTGCACCTTCGTGGCCTCGGCGGGGTCGAGGAACGTCAGCCCGCGCGCGGTGCCGGTGTGGTCGGTCAGCACGGTCGTGGTGACAGCACCGGGCGCGAAGTCGACGGTCACGCCGGGTTCGCCGACGACCTCGCCGGTCAGGCGCGTGTGGTCGGCGCGCACCAGGTGGCCGAACGCCAGGTCGCCGAAGCCGCGCTCGCCCAGCAGGCGCGTGACGTCGGCGTTGAACTGGTCCACGCGGTCCGCGGGCACGGTGACCGGCGGCAGTGGCTCGCCGTCGAGGTGGTGCTCGGCGAGCGTCTCGGCGTAGTGGGTGGCGTCGGGCCGCGTGTGCGTGGTCTCGCGCGCCGGGCCTTCGGTCCACGCGGGGTTCAGCCGCGCGGGCCGGGCCAGCTCGTCGGCGCTCCAGGTGCCCTTGCCGGTCACCGTGATCAGGCCCCGCGCCATCGGCGGCAGCGGCACGCGCGTCCACTCGCCGGTGTCCGGGTCGCGGCGGACGTCGACCACGGCGTGCACCGGTGTGTCACCCGAAGCCAGGTGGGTGAGCACGGCCGAGTAGACGACGTCGGGCCGTTCGTGGCGGGCCACGAGGTCGTGGACGTCGGTGAGCCGCAGCTCACCGGTGCGGGCAGCGGTGTCCGCCAGCTGTCGCTCCACAGTGGACGCCAGCGCCAGCGTGCCGTCGTGGTCGGCCGGCGAGATCGGCCCGGCCGGTGGTTCGGTGCGGGGGCTGGTGTCGAGCTCGCGGACGAGGTCGACGATCGCCTCGTCACCCGGGCGGCCGCCGAACGTGCGGAAGTGCCCGCCGTCCGTGACCGCCGTGAACGCGCCGGTGGAGCCGAGCGCCTTGCCGAGCGTCGCCGTGTCGCGGCCGAACAGCGTGGGTTTCGTGGGCGCGTGCACCGTTGCCGGCCCGCCGAGGTCGCTCAGCGCGCGCTGGAAGTCGCGGGCGACGCCGCCGGGTCCGTCGGTCTGGCCGGTGCTGCAGGCGATGAGCGTGACCGACGACTTCGGCCCGGCCTGCGCGAACGGCGCCGAGCTCGCGACGATCCGCGCGAACGTCTTGCCGTCCACCCGAACGGTCTGCCCGCCGAGCAGCGTCAGCTTCACCGACTGCGGCTTGCCGTGGGCGAAGACGAAGAACGTGTCGCCGGTGTCGCTGCCCCACGGCGCCGCGGACTTCGCCGCCCAGTCGCCGAAGCTCCGTCCGCCCAGGTCAGGCGTGGTGCCGTTGCGGCGTGCCTCGGCGACCACCGGGTCGAGCGTCTTGGACGTCACGCCCTCGTCGAGCGAGGAGACCTCACCGGAGTTGTCGGCGACCCAGTCGTGCTCGACCGCGGACGTCTGCTCGGCGGCCGGCAGGAACGACACGGCGACGACCTTGCCCGAGCGGTCCGTGACCTGGTGCAGCTGGACCTCGTCGACGTCGAAGTCGTTCGGCCGGTCCGCGTTGACGTCCCAGCCCGAGATCGTCGCGGGCTCGGTGTCGGGTGCGGTGTCCGGGGCCTCGACGACGTGCTCGGCCGAGCGCGGGTCGAAGCGGGACTCGACCTTCTTGGCCGGCCACACGTGCGTGGCGAGGCGCCAGTCGACCTCTTCCTTGGCCTGCCACCACTTCTTGCGCGCCTCGTCAGCCTTCTCACGCGCTTCGCGCACGTCGCGCAGGGCGTCTTCGCGGCGGGAGGTGAAGTCGGAATTGTCGTTGCGGTAAGCGTCGAGGACGTCGGCCAGCTGCTCCGCACGGTCCTGCGCGTCCTGGCGACGCTGCACGAGCGCGGGTTGCGCGGTGCGGATGTCGCGCACGCCCTGCTCGGCACGCGCGACCTGGTCCAGCAGCAGCTGCCGCTCGGGCGAGCCCTCGTCGGTGACCGCCGCCAGGGCCAGCGCCTGCTCGGAGACGTCCTGCAGCCGCGTGATCTCCGCATTGCCCTCGCGCAGCTCACGGCCGGCGTCCTTGGCGTCGTTCTCCGCGTCGGTCAGGGCCTGGCGCAGCTCACGCGCGGGGTCGGCGTCGGTCTCCACGGCCAGGCCGTTCGCGTCCTCGGCCAACGTCTTGACGCGGTCGCGCCCGTCGAGCCAGCGGTCGTCGGCCTCGTGCTGGGCCGTCTCCACGGCCTCCTCGGCCTTGCGCCAGCTCGCGGCCGCGTCCTTCACCGCGTCCTGCGCCTTGGTGATCGCGTCCGGCAGCGCCTCGCCGAGCAGCTTCTCGAGGTCCACATCGGACATTCGCACGAGCGCCGACGCCGGCACCTTCACCTCGACCGCCGCCGTGCGGCCGCGGCCGAGGTCGGCGACCACGCGGTACTCCACGTCGAACCCGACGAGCCCGCTGCGGCCCTTCGGCTTCGCGACGGTGGACCGCTGTCCACCCGCGACAGTCGCCGTCGGGTCGCTCATCGCGGCCGGGTTGCGGATGTCCGCGCCGCTCCACGAATGCGAGTTGTCCTTCGGGTCGGTGATGCCGCCGACGCCGGGCATGTACTGGTTCTCGCCGCTGAGCGCTTCCTTCGCCTCGCCCGTGAACGTGGCCGTGGTCTGGTCGGTGCGCTCCAGCTTCACGGTGTCGCTCAGGGCCGTGAGGTCCGGGTTGACCAGGCGCGAGTAGACCTTCACGCTGCCGTGGCCGTTCTTGATCAGCGACGCTTCGTGCAGGTCGGGCGAGGCGAGCGGGCCGTCGAGCATGGCCGGCAGGTGCCCCTGGAGGACCTCGTTGGTCAGCGACGTGACCAGCGTGTTGTTCGCGCCGGTGCCCGGGCCGGTGAGGCCGGTGCCGGCGCCCGCGAGCCGCAACGCACGCACAGCCCCGGCCTGCACGGCAGCCGACCCGCGTACGCCCTCGGTGTGCGCCGACGGCGGCAGCTTGCCCACGCCCTGCGCCTGCCATTCGGCGAGCTTCTCGGGCGTCGCGTCGGCGGCGGTGAGCTCGGTGGTTCGCGGCGCGTACGCCTTCGGGGCCTGGCCCTCGGTGCTGATCTGGTGGTCGTCGGCCGCCGAGCGCACGGTCACGTTCGCGTTCTGCTCGGTGACCGGGTACGTCTTGCCGCCGCGCTGCACCACGAGCTCGAACGTCAGCTGGTGGCGGTAACGCACGGCCGGGCCGCTCTGCGAAGCCTTGCTGCCCTTGGTCGTCGCGGTGGCCGACACCGTCTGGTCGGTCTTCGTCTTAGAACCGGAGACGCCGAGCGTGAGCCCTTCGTAGCCGCTCACGTCCGGCTTGGTGTCGCTGAACAGGCCGCGCCCGGCGCCGCGGAACTGGCCGCCGTAGGACGAGCCGTGCCCGGCGTTCTCCTTGTCCGTCTCGGCGGCGCTCACGACGTGGTCGATCTCGCCACCGTCGTGGACGACGTCGAGGAACTCGGTGTCGGTGATCGTCGCCTTGAGCAGCACCTGGTAGGTGTCGGTGGACAGGACTCCGGCGTCGTGCAGCAGCAGCGGCGCGCCACCGTCGAGCGCACTGTCCACAAGGGACGTGACGGCGTCGGGTGAGGCGAGGTCGAGCGTGCGCTGCAGGTTGGTCATCGAGTCGTCGAGCACCGACTTCGGCAGCAGCTTGTCGCCGGTGCGGCCGAGCGCGGTGCGGGCGTCGCGCACCAGCTGCGACAGGTCGGGCGCGTCCTCGATCACGGCGGCGCCCAGCGCGCTGGAGTCGCGGCCGACGAGCGCGGGCGGCGCCATCTTGCCCGGCGGCGCGGTGCGCGGCTCGACCTCCGGCAGCAGGCCCTGCTCGCGGGCCTGGTCCTCGGACATGCGCACGTACACCGCGCCGGGCAGCTTCACGTCGGCGCCGGCCCGCGAGGTCGAGCCGTTGACCAGGCTCTCCTGGCGGGTCTCGGCGACCAGCCGCACGTCGGCGTCGTACTGCACAAGCACGGTGCGGCCCTTGGCGTTGGCGCGGTTGAGGTGATCGACGCTCGCGCTGACCTCCGCGGAGCTGCCCGACGTGCGCGTCCACGGGCTCCACTTGGCCGACGCGTAGACCTGGCCCTGACCGTGGGCCGTGGCCATACTGCCGTCCGGCCGGATGGTGACACCGAGCTGCACGTTGCCCTCGAGCGCCTGCTTGTGCGTCTGCTCGAACGCGGCCTTCGCGCCACCGGCGAACGTGGTCTCGCTGCCGCCCGCGTCGGACGCCACGACGACCTTCGGGTTGCTGAGCGCCACGTTCATGCCGAGCCCGCCGACGCGGTCGGCCACGCGCCGTTCGTAGCGGAACCCGCCGGCCCGCGCACCCTGGCGCAGGAACTTCGGCAGCCCGCCGCGGAACGTCTCGGGCGAGAACATGCGGTCCACGCGCTTGCGGGCCTCGCCGCCGGACAGGCCGAGCACGCCGTCGCCGTCGGACGCGCGTTCCAGCTGCCGCAGGGCCTCGTCACGGAGGGCCTCGGTGTTGGTGAACGCCTCGACGTGCAGGAACTTCGGCTGGTCGGGCTTGGGACCGGCCAGCAGGTCGTCGATGGTCGGGGTGTCGTTCTTGTTGAGCACGGTGGTGCCGGGCTTGCCGGGCAGGAAGTCGCCGGGGTCCTTCTTCAGCGCGGAGCCGTCGTTGACCCACAGGTCGACCTTGCCGGAGATCTTCGGCAGCGCCGGGTCGCCGGTTTTGGCCACAGTGGACACCTTGGGCGTCACGCGGAACGGCGAGCCGGGCGTCAGGCGCTTCACCCACGGGCGGTTGCGGGTGTAGCTGGTGATCTCGACGTCGAACTCCACGTCGTGCTCGAACACCTGCGCGTCGGGGCTGCCGGAAAGGCTCGTGGTGGTCGTGACCGTGGGGCCGCCGGAGTTCTTCCAGGTGTACGCGTCGGAGTACTGGATCGGCACGACCGCGGGGCTGAGGCTGGAGGTCGCGATCGACGTGGGCTGCGGGATGACCATGCGGCCTTCCAGCCCGACCGACCAGCTCTTGTCCACGGTGGTCGCACTGCTCAGCGACGGCGCCGTGGCGACCGAGCCCTTGACCGAGCGTCCGGTGGCCTGCCCGAGGTGCCGGCCCGGCGACAGCTTGGCCTTCACCGTGACGCTGATGTACTCGTCGGTGAACAGGCCGCGCCGCTTGAGCTGCACGGACACACCCGGACCCAGCAGAGTGTCCATTTTGGCCTTGAGCGCGGCCGGCGAGAACGTGGCCGTGAGCTTGCGCAGGTTGGCGAAGCGCTCGGCGATGTCGCGGCTGGAGCTCTTGTCGTCGGCCTGGAACTTGTCCCAGCGCGGCAGGAACTTCTCCATCCCGGGCCGGTCGCGCAGCGCGCTTTCGATCTGCGGCTGCACCTTCGCGGCCGGGCTGAACGAGCCCGTGCGCACGTGGCCCGCGGCGGCGGCCGCGGCGAGGTAGGGCGGCTCGTACCGCTTGCCGACGTCGGTGAGCTTGTCGCGGGTGTCGCCCGGCACGGGCAGGCCCTGGGCCTTCGCCTCGGGCAGGCCCATGCGGACGTACGCGGTGGCCTCGACGGTCTCGACCTCGCCGGCCGAGGTGACGACGTCGACGTCCACCTTCACCTTGTAGATCCCGATGTCGCCCTTGGCCTCGACCGTGTTCTTCGCCGTGACGCCGGTGCCGCCCGTCGCCGTCTCGGTGACCTTCGAGGACACCGTCCCGCTGACGCCGACGAGCCCACTGACCGTGCCCGGCAGGTAGGAGCCACCGCCGACCGTCACGGCCAGGTCCATTCCGGACTTCGACGCCGCCGCCGTGGCCCCGCCGTTCACCGACGAGTCGTTGAACCGCAGCTCGCTGTCGCCCGGCACCACGCCGACGAGGTCGACGTCCTTCGGCCGCGCCTGCAGCTGCACGGCGTCGCGGTGGCTGCCGTGGGGGCTGAGCAAGTCGCTGGACACGACCGGGCCACCCTGCAGCGCGGTGCCCAGCACACCGCGGATGCCGCCGCCGCTGACGAACTCGCGCAACGCCTGCCGCCCCGGCGCGCCGAACTTGGTGACCGACGGGTGCAGCCGCTTGGCCACCTTGTCGAACAGCGCCTGCTCGTCGAGCAGCACGGCCTCGGGCGCGAGCAGCTCGATGTTCTCGGCCCAGTCCGGCTTCGGGTCGCCCTTGGCCTCGGCGTCCGGCTTGAGGTTGCCGAGGTCCTGCGACCAGAGCAGCGAGACCTTGCCGTCCACAGTGGAGCCGGTGAGCCCGCCGACCTGGTCGGTGACGGTGATCGAGTACTTCACGTTGACGTCGGCGCCGTCCACGTCGCCCGCCGAGCGCACCACCCGCTGCTCGGTACCGGTGACGGTGGACGTGTGCGTCTGCGCCGCCGTCGCGAGCTGAACCGTGGGCGCGACGGACACGTAGGCGCCGGGCGGGATCAGCGCGAAGTACGACGTGCCGACGGTCCGCGCGATCGTGTCGTTCTGGCCTTGGGCGTGCGTGGCCTGCGTCTGGTCGTTGACGTCGCTGATCGTGGCGTGCGGCTGCTTCGCGATCGCGTCGGCCGGCACCGCGTCCAGGTCGAGCTCGGCCCGCACGTGGACCTCGTACCACTTCTCGCCGACGCGCACCATGGACTTGCGCCCCGGCCCGAGGAACGACTCGAAGGCGGCGCTGTCGAGCGTGCCGGTGATGGCGTCGATGCCCACCGGATCCGGCGGGTTCCGGCGGGAGTCCAGCGAGGTGACCAGGCGCTTGATGGTGTCGCCGACCTGCTTCACGCCCTGCGGGTTCACCGGCACGAGCGAGCCGAGGGCCTGGCCCTTCTTGGCGTACTCGGGCAGCCGGTCGGTGAGCGAGCGGGTGTCGGGCGCCGGATCGTCGTCGGCGACGGTGACGACACGCTCCTGCTCCGCGGTCCCCTCCAAGCCCGGCTTCTCGCCGAACGTCTCGACGGTTTTCCTGGTACCGACATAGGTCTCGCGACCGTCCACTTCGGTCTTGACGACGTGGACCGGGCGACCGGTTTCAGGGCCGTGGCTCGTCCACGTACCGTCGGAGCCGAGCACGTGGACGCGAACGCCACCTGCCGTCGCGATCGCGTCGGGGTCGGTGAGAGCCGACGCGTTTTCGAGCGCGGTGGTGATCCGCGCGTGCTCGTCCGGCGCGTCCTGCGAGATGCTCTCGGCCACGGCGAGCCGGAAGTTCTCCGGGCCGTGCGCGCCACCGACGAGCACGCTCTCGAGCCCGTGGCTGTTCAGCTGGGTGTTCTGCGCCGGGGAAAGCGCCGATCGCGGAACGAGCGTTGCGTGATTCGCGGGCCCGGTGGTGGCGCCGGTCGGTCGGCTCGGGGCCGACGCGGGTGTGTGCCGGCTGCCGCGCGGGCGCGCGTTCGACGGCCGGTAGCCGTAGTAGCTCTCGAACTGCTTCGGCGCCGTGATGTGCGAGTCGGACGACCACTTCCGATTCTCGTTCGTGTACTTGTCCCGGTAGAGGTACTCGATCCGCCCGCCCGTCTCCGCGGCGAACGCCATCATCAGTGACTGGCACGACACGCACGGCTCCGACTCGCCGCTGATCCGCAGCGTGCGGCCGTTGCCCATCAGCGCGCGCACCGACGGATCCCGGATGATCTTCGCCTCGGTGTGGCTGATCTTGCGCCGCATGTGGTCGGGCAGGTGGTGCGAGGTCGGGTCCTCGCCGCTTCGCCACGTGGTGGCGGGTGTCAGGGCCTGACCGGAGTAGGAGTCGACCACCTGGGCCGTCGCGTGGTGGCGGCCCGCCTTGTTGCCACCGCCCCCGCCTTCGAAGTTCACGGGCAGCTGGACGTCGAACGGGTCGTCGTCGAGCGGCCGGATCCGCGTGTGCGGGCTCAGGCGCGCCGACGACGGCGCCGGGTTCATGATCCGCGCCTGGTTGTACAGGTCGCTGCTCGACGGCCCCTGGTACCGGATCGGGTTCAGGTCCGGCGAGGGCGGCAACGGCAGTGGCGGCTGCGGGTTCGGCGAGTACTTGGCGCTGTTGAGCGAGCTGTGGTCGGGCTTGTAGTAGTAGAACGGGTCCGACTGGCTGTGCCATGCGGGCGGCGGCGGGCCTTGCTGTGCCCACGCCGGAGGCGGCGGCCCCTGCTGCGCCCACGCGGGAGGCGGGCCGTAGGGATTCCCGTACGGGTCGGTGCCCCAGCCGTGCGCCGGCGCGGACGACGGCGTGTGCAGGCCCGGCCCTTTGCCGGATTCCGGAGTGCGAGTCGACGGCCCGGCGGTGTCACGGGCCGGCCCGTCCGAATCGTGGCCCTGGGCGGCCAGCCCGTGGTCGTGGATCAGGGCGCCCGTGGAGACGTCGTGGATCTTCGCCAGGTTGTCCGGGGTCAGCGACGAGTCCGACCAGGCGTTCTTGCCCATCACCCCGGGCTGGTTCTCGCGGTTGAACAGCAGGGCGCCGTCCTTATAACCCTCGCCCAGACCGAGGAAGTGCATGACCTCGTGGGTCAGGCCTCCGCGCGGGTCGCGCACGTCCCAGTTCAGCTGGTTCGTGGGCAGCCAGCCGTGGGAGTCCTTCGGGCCATCGTCCACAGTGGAATCGTGGACGTCGACCGGGACGCTGCGGGAAGGCTCCGCGGTCCAGCGGTCGTCGTCGGGATCCACGGACTCGTTCGCGTGCGCGTCGATCCGCACGTGGAGCTGGTCGCCGTTCGGCAGCGTGTAGCGCTGGTTGACCGTGCGGTCCAGGTGCTCCTGCAGGTCCTGCGCGAGGTTGTGGCGTGCGTCGACCGAGACAGAGCCTGAAGCGGAAGTGAGGTCCACGGGCACGGTGAACTCACGCACCCACTTGCCCGGCGACGTCTCGAACCGGCGCACGTCGTAGCGGATGTGTGTGACGGCGCCCTCGAGCTGGCCTCCGCGCAGGCCCTCGCGGTTGCCGTCGAATTGGTCCGCGATCGCCTTCTTCGGGTCGAACCGCTCCGACACGAACCGCGACGGCCGGGCCGTGTCTCGGCGCTCGCCCCAGGTCTGTGGCCCGGGCAGATCTGCGGGCCGGGTGGTCTGCGACGTCGTCGTCGAGTCGCGATCCGGCGCCGACGCGTGACCGCCGGGGTACTGGCCGGGCCGGTATCCGTAGTAGTCCTTGAACTGCGCGGGTGTGGAGATGTAGTCGGCCGAGCTCCAGCGCCGGTTCTCCCCGGTCACCTTGTCGCGGTAGACGTAGTCGATGCGGCCGCCGTTCTGCGCGGCGAAGTTCGTCATCAAGGTCCGGCACGAGGTGCACGGTTCCGATTCGCCGCTGATCACCAACGTCCGTCCGCGCCCGAACGTCGCGCGGACGTCGGGGTCGCGGATGATCTTCGCCTCGGTGTGGCTGATGTTGCGCCGCTCGGACTGCGACATCCCCAACGACGTCGGGTCGTCACCGCTGCGCCACATGGTCTGCGGCGTCACCGCCTGGCGGGTGGCGTCGTCGAACACCTGGGCCGTCGCGTGGTGGCGGCCCTTCTTGTTCAGGCTTCCGGAGGCTTCGAAGTTCGCCTGCGTCTGCACGTCGAACGGGTCGTAGTCGAGCGGGCGGACTCGCAGGTGCGGGCTCAGCCGCTGCGACCCCGGAGCGCCCGGCATCGCAATCGCCTTGTGGTACAGCTTGTTCTTGCCCGGGCCGAGGTACGGGATCGGGTTCGGGTCCACGACCGGCGGCAACGGCAGCGGCTGTGCGTTCGGCGAGTACTCGTCGTCCGATTCCGTGCTCTGGTGGGGCTTGTAGTGCTGGAACCGATTCTGCTGCCCGTGCCACGCCGGCGGCGCGGGCGTCTGCTGGCCCCACGAATGCGGCGGCGGCAGGTGGTTCTGCGTCAGCCACGCGGGCGGTTGCTGCTGCGGCTGCACCCACCCCGGTGGCTGCTGTTGCGGCGCGTACTGGCTGGGCGGCGGGCCGTAGGAGGTCTGAGGTGTGACGTACGGCGAGTGGTACCCGCCGTAGCCGGGGTCCCAGTTGTGTGTCGGAGCGGCTGCGGGGGTGTGGCGGTTGCGCTGCGCCGGTGTCGGGTCCGTCGGTGAGTGCGGTGCGGGGCCGACGTCGCTGACGCGCATGCTCTTCGCGGTGTTCAGCAGGTTCGTCAGGTGCTCCGTCGGGTGGCCGCCGAGCCGGGCGTTGTGGATCTGCTGCTCGAGGTGGCTCTCGATGGACAGCAGGTCGTGGGGCGTGACCGAGGTCCAGCCGTGCGCCTGGGGGTCGTTGCCCACGTGCAGCCCGTAGACGGTGAGCGCTGCGGCCTTGTCCTGTTCCAGCTGGCTGACCTGGTCCTGGAGGCGGCGCAGCCGGCGAGTCAGGAAGTCCTGCTTCGACTCGCGGATCTCCTGGTCGTGCACCATCGAGCCGGTCTTGAAGCTCTTGGGCAGGTAGTCCGAGATGCTCGTGAGCTCCTGCAGGTTGCGGGCCGCCTCGTGGATCATGGTCGACAGGTCGTCGCGGCGCTGGTCGAAGCCGCCGGTGAGCGCGATCCGGTCGAGGTCCAGCATCTTGTTCACGGCGGACAGGCGGTCGGGATCATCGCCGTGGATGATCTTCAGCGCCTCCAGCCCGGACTGGTCCATGCCGTAGAGCGAGGCCACGAACGCGTCGTGCTCCTGGCGCGGAGTCAGATTCGGCGCCGGGGTGGGAGTCGGCGACGTCTCGATGTCCGGCGAAGTCTCAGTGTCCGGCGAAAACTCGGTGTCCGGCGAGGTATCGGTGTCCGGTGTCGGGTCCGAGTCGTGGCCGGTGCGCGAAGGCCCGGGGTCGGGGCGCGGTCCGCCGTCGTGCGCCTGCTCGGCCGCCGCCCGCGCAGCCTTGCCGGCGGTGGTCTTGCCCTCCAGGCTCTGCATGTTCGTGAAGATCCGCGCGGCCCGGTGGAACCGGTCGCGGTAATCGGAGTGCGTGATCAGCCCGATCTTGCGCTGGACATCGGCCAGGTGCTGCTCGCCCTCGTGGATCTTGGTGTCGAGGTCGGCGCGGAACTCGGCGTTCCCGGTGGAGTCGAAGTAGCCGAGGAAGCTCCACACCCCTGTCGGCAGCGCGACGTCGGCCTGGACCTGGCGCATCTCCGAGAGCGATTCGTCGAGGCTGGTCATCATCTGCTCGAACTGGTCGACGCCCTTGGCCGCGACCAGGCCGGCCAGCCGGCGCACCTCCGGCTCGTTCTGCACGCGCTGTTGCAGCATCTTCAAGTGCGTGGTGTCGAACCCGGCCTTGTCCGCGGCGGCGATCCGCTGCTGCAGGTGGGTGTCAAGGCGGTTGAGCTGGTCGGTGGTCAGCTTGGCGAGGTTGTCGGCGTTCGGCCCGGCGACGTGGTTGTCGAGCAGGTGCATCGTGGCGAGGGCGTTCGCGTCCTTGGCGAGCGCCGTGATCCGCTCACCGAGGTCCTGCTGCACCGTCTCCAGGCTCTTGATGTGCTGCCGGCGTAGGTGTTCCCGCTGCTGCTGTTCCTTGTTCTGGAGGATCTTCGGCACGATGGTGCCCTCGGCGCGCGCCTGCTGCAGCCGGGTGCGGACGTCGTTGTACTTGTCGCGCAGCTCCTTCGCGAACGCCTCCGGCCCGCCCTCGTGCGCCACCGCCTGCTTGAGCCGCAGCGCCCGGTCCGCGATGCTCGCGAGCTCCTGGTCCTGCCGACTGGTGTTGAGGTCGACGACGACGTCGCGGACCTGGTCCACGTTCAGGTCGCTCAGCGAGGCCTCGAACCCGCTCACGAAGTCCTGGCGCGACGGACCGCCGAGTGCGCCGTACTGCCCGTTCTGCGTGCGGACCCGCACCTCGGGACGCCCCGCCGGCCCGTATTCCGATCGCCGGCCCGGCCCGCCGCGCTCCACGATCAGACGCACGTCGAGGGCTCGCGCGACGGTGTCCGGCAGCCGCTTCCCGACGTGGGAGTCCTGCCACGACGGCGTCTGCAGGCCCTTCGTCACCAGCTCGGCCGAGGTCGGGAGAGCACCCTTCCCCGTGACCTCGTCGACGATGTGGTCGAGGACCTGGCGGTCGCCGGTGTTCACAGTGGACGCATCGGTGTCGAGCGCCGCGCGGACGCTCTGCCAGTGCTGCGGTGACGGGCTCGCCAGCTGGTTCGCGAGCGCCTTGCGCCAGTTGCGGACGTGGCCGGCGTCGTCGTTGTCACCGCGCTCGGGTTCGAGTTCGGGGGCGACGTCCTTGAGCTGGCTCGGTGTGAGCTGCTTCGCCGCCCAGTCACCGAGGCCCTTGTCGGTGAGTGAGGTGAATTCGAAACCGCCGGGGTTCGCCTCGACTTCGGCGACCACCGCGTCAGTGGCGGTCTTCACCTCGGCCTTGGTGAGGAACGGTTTCGCGCTGTCGACGTCGACGCCCTGGAACCGTGAACTGCGCAGCGCCGCCTCGACGAGCCCGACCTCGCCCACGTTCGGCAGGTGGACTTCGGGGCCGCGGACGTTCTGGTCGGTGTTCGAGTTCGTGAACGTGCCGGGCATGGTGTTCGAGCCGGTGTCGGTGTTCCTGGCCGGCGCCTGGGCCGGGGTGTGGAGGTTGCGCGGCGGTGCCTGCGCGGTGCCCTGGACCGAGGTGCGGGTGTTCATCCGGCCGAGACCGTCGATGAGGGCGGTGCGGGTGCCCACCGTCATGGCCGCGAGCTTCTTGCCCTGCTCGGGGTTCGTCCGCATCCCCTTGACGAGGGCTTTCTGCTCGTCGCTCGAGAGGTTCGCGGCGACGTCGGACATGTTCTTCGGTTTCGCCGGCAATGGGCCCGCCGGGTCGAGGCCGTGGAACGCGGCCTTGGCGGCGATCTTCGCGAGGTTCGGGTCGAGATCGGTGTGGTTGCCGAGGTAGTGCCCGACCTGGTCGGCCCACGTCGTCTCGTTCGCGTGGCTCTGGGTCAGTTTGGTGACATTCGCCGGATTCGCGCCGACCTTGGCCGCGATCCGGGTGCCGTCGGTCTTGATCGCCAGGCTCGAATCGAACTTCGCCATGTCGCGAACGTGGCCGTCGTAGTCCCAGGCGGCCTTGCGTTGCTTGAGGACGGAGTCGACCAGGCCCTGCCCCTCCTTGGCGCCGTAGTCGAACCGGCCGGTGTTCGGGTTCTCGGTGCCGAACGTGGCATCGTTCTCCAGCTTGTCGCCGTTGACCCGGACGAACGTGTTGGGTTCGGGGAAGTAGACGCTGCGCGAGTCGACGTCGGCCAGCGCCTTCCGGATGTCGAGGTCGAGCTCGGCCGCGGACTTCGCGAGCGCGGTGTCGTTGTCGCGCACGCGGTAGCCGCCGCTGATCACTTCCGGCGGGCCTTCGGGGTTGTTCTTGACGGTCGTGTTCACCGCGTCGAAGAGCGGCCCGTTGTCGGTGTTCAGGGAGTCGACGTCGGCGTCGCCGGTGTGGAGGTAGACCTCGTTGTCGCCGCCCTTGCCGCGGATCTGCGTGATGAGGTCGGTGGTCACGGGGTTGCGGACGATCGTCTCGCGGATCCCGCCGTAGGGGATCGACTTCTGATCGATGACGTCAGTGGTCGGGTTCTTCCAGGTGAAACCGACCACTGCGACCGGGAAGCGATTGTCCCAGTTCTGCTGGAAGTCCTGGATCTTCTGCGTGATCGTCGCATCGTGGCCGGCGACGCCGTTGATGCCGATGACCAGGCCGAAGCGGCCCTCATGGGAGTTGCCGTCGAAGCCTTCGGAGTACTTCTTCGCGAGGGCGTTGAGGTCGTCGCCGGTGGTCGCCGCGACGGTCGCGACCACGCCCACGCTGTGCTGGTTACCGGCGTTGCGATTGCCGACCGTGCCGATGATGCCGGACTCGTGAACGGTCTTGAACTGGAAGTTCTTCTGCGCCTGCTTGAAATCGTCCTTACCGCCGGTGGTGGGCGGGACCTTGCCGGCGTTGTTCCCGGAACCCGGGCCGGGAGCCGGCGTGTTCTTCGGCTTCGGGGCCGCGGCCGGGGTGTGGCGGTTCTGGCTGACGGCGGTGTGCTGCCCGAAGTCCGACCGGCTGTCGTTCGGGGTCGGGCCGTGCTCGGCGCCGAGGTGGTGGTCGCGGATGTTCGCCTGGTTGGAGATCTCCTCGATCTTGGCCAGGTTGTCCTTCGTCAGCGTCGAATCGGTCCAGGCGTCGGGCCCCATCACGCCGGGCTGGTCTTGACGGTTGAAGAGGAGGTCGCTGTTCCGGTAGCCCTCCCCCAGGCCGAGGAAATGCATGACCTCGTGGGTCAGCCCCGTGTTCTCGTCGTGGACGTCCCAATTCGTCTGGTTGGTCGACGGCGGGTTCTTGTCCACAGTGGAATCGTGGACGTTGACGGGGACACCGCGTTTCGGATCCGCGGTCCAGCTGTCGTCGTTCGGGTCGACGTTGTCGTTCGCGTGCGCGTCGACCGTGACGTGGAACTGGTCGCCGTTCGGGAGGGTGTGCTGCTGGTTGACGGTCTCGTCGAGGTGGTTCTGCAGGTTCTGCGCGAGCTGGTTGCGGGTGTCGAGCGAGACGGAACCCGTCGAGGACGTGAGGTCCAGCGGTACGGTGAACTCGCGCACCCAGTTGCCCGGCGACGTCTCGAACCGCCGGACGTCATAGCGGATGTGCGTGACGGCGCCTTCGAGCTGGCCACCCTTGAGTCCTTCGCGGTCACCGTCGAACTGGTTCGCGATGGCCTTCTTGGGGTCGAACCGCTCCGACACCAATCGCGACGGCGGGGCGGTGTCGCGTCGACCACCCCATTCCTTCGGACCAGGAAGGTTCTTCGTGGACGTGTTGGCCTGGTGTTGCGTGTCGGTCGTCGTGCGGTTCGGCGGCGCCTCGGACGAGGTCTGACCGGGGTGCCCGCCGAGGTTCCGGATGAGGGCCTGGCGGGTGCCCAGGGTGAGGCCGAGCAGCTTCTTGCCGTCTTCGGCGTTCTGCTGCACGCCCTTCATGAACGCCTTGCGCTCCGCCGGCGGCAGGTTGGTTCCGAGGTCGCCGAACTTCGTGGGCGCCTTCGGCATGGGCCCGGGTGGGTTGATGCCGTCGAACGCCACCTTCGCGGCGGTCTTCGCGAGGTTCGGGTCGAGGCTGGTGTGGTTTTCCAGGTAGTGACCGACCTGGTCCGCCCACGTCGTCTCGTTGGCGTGGCTCTGCGTCAGCTTGGTGACGTTCGCCGGGTTCGTACCGACCTTTCCCGCGATGCGCGTGCCGTCGGTCTCGACGGCCAGGTCGGAGTCGAACTTCGCCATGTCGGTGAGGTGACCGTCGTAGTCCCAACCCGCTTTGCGCTGGGCCAGAACGGAATCGACCAGACCCTGGCCTTCCTTGGCCCCGTAGTCGAAGTTGCCCGTGTTCGGGTTCTTCGTGCCGAACGTCGCGTCGTTCTCCAGGCGGCCGCCGTTGAGCCGCACAAAGGTGTTCGGCTCCGGGAAGTAGACGCTGCGCGAGTCGACCTTCGCCATCGCGTTGCGGACGTCGAGATCGAGCCGCGCGGCATTGTTGGCATTGACGCCATCGCCGGGACGGACACCGTAGCCGCCGCTGATCACCTCCGGCGGGCCCTCGGGGTTGTTGCTGACGGTGGTGTTCACCGCATCGAACAGCGGACCGTTCTTGGTGTTCAGCGAGTTGACGTCGGCGTCGCCGATGTGCAGGTAAACCTCGTTGTCGCCGCCGTTTTCGCGGATCTGCTGGACCAGGCTCTCCGTGACGGGGTTGCGGACGATCGTTTCCCGGATCCCGCCGTAGGGGATCGACTTCTGATCGATGATGTCGGTCGTCGGGTTCTTCCACGTGAACCCGACCACCGCCACCGGGAAGCGATTGTCCCAGTTCTGCGTGAAATCCTGGATCTTCTGCGAGATCGCCGCATCGTTGTCAACGCCGTTCAGGCCGATGACCAACCCGAAACGGCCCTCGTGGGAATCCCCGTCGAAGCCGCCGGAGTACTTCTTCGCGAGATCGATGAGATCATCGCCGGTCGTCGCCGCGACGGTCGCGACCACGCCCACACTGTTCTGATTGCCGGCGTTGCGGTTGCCGACCGTGCCGATGATGCCGGTCTCATGGACAGTCTTGAATTGGAAGTTCTTCTGCGCCTGCTTGAAATCGTCCTTGCCGCCGGTGACGGGCGGGACCTTGCCGACGTTCGGGCCAGGGCCGGTGTTCGAGGTGGAGCTGGTGTTGGCACTGGTGCTCGCGAGGGCCGCCGGGGTGCCCCGCTTCGGCTTCGGCGCCTGCGCGGGAGTGTGGCGGCCGGCGGATTTCGGGGCGGGGGTATGGCTGGTCTTCGGGTTCGGGCTGGTGTTGGCGTTCTGGTTGGCGTTCGTGTTCTGGTTGGCGTTCGTGTT
>NZ_JBEYSJ010000007.1:344804-346107 GCF_040704195.1 Amycolatopsis sp. NPDC047767 | reverse complement strand
TTCTGGCTGGCGTTCGTGTTCTGGCTGGCGTTCGTGTTCTGGCTGGCGTTCGTGTTCTGGCTGGCGTTCGTGTTCTGGCTGGCGTTCGTGTTCTGGCTGGCGTTCGTGTTCTGGCTGGCGTTCGTGTTCTGGTTGGCGTTCGTGTTGGTGCTGCTGCCGGTGTTGGTGTCGACGTTGGTCTTGGTGTCGACGTTGGTGCTGCTGGCCGTGTCGGTGTTGGCGGTGGTCTCGACGCCGGTGTCGGTCTCGGCGTAGGTGTCGGTGTTCACCTCGGTGTTCGTGTCCGGGGCCACGGACTGGTTCGAACCCGAGTTCGTTGCCGGGGCTGAGTTCGGCGCAGTGGTGATCTTCGCACCGGTGTCCTGGCTGCTGTTCGTCTCTGGCGCCGGCGTCGGCTCGGTCTTGATCGATTCGCTGGGTGCGGGCGTCGGCGTCGTGTCGATCTTCGGAGCCGGAGCCGGAGCCGGAGCGGGGTCCGAGTTCGTCGAGTTTTCCGAGTTCGGGCCCGATTTCGCCGACGAATCGCCCTTCGCCCCACCTGTCGACACCGAACTCCGCGACGGCGAGATGTTCGTCCCGGTTGGCGACGTCGTCGAGGTGTTCGCCGCCGTCGGTGGGACGTTCGCCGGTGTCGGCGTGGCGTTCGTCCGGGTTGGAGCGGGGCTGAGGCTCGGCCCATCGACGCTCGTCTGGTGGTTCGAGGGGGAGGCCGCGCCGGTCTGGTCGGGACCCGAGGTCGAATGGACCCCACTCACACTCCCCGCAACCGGCGGCGGGACCGACTTCGTCGAGCTCGGGTCGGCGGTTGTGGCGGGCCCGGCCTTGGTGTTGGTGTTCGCGGCGGTGTTGCTGGTGGTGTTGGTGTTCTGATTGCTACCAGTGGTGGAATTCGAACCGGTATGAGTGCCCGCGTTGGAGTTCGTGTTCGAATTCGCACCCGTGTTGATGCCGGTGCCGGAGCCCGAGTTCGGGGTGGCGTTGAGCCCCGTGCCGAAGTTTGTGTTCGGGCCGGTGGTCGCATTCGGGCTGCTCAGAGGGCCACTGCTCGAGTTCGCAGTGGGGCCCGCGGTCGTGTTCGGGCCGGTGTTAGGTCCAGTGGTGGTGTCTGAGGCGGAATTGGTGTTTGTGTTCTGGTTGCCACCGAAGCCGGGGAGCCCACCTTCGTTCTGGGAGCTCGTCGCGGGCGGTGGCGTCGCCGAGTGTTCACCGCCCGCGACGGGCGGTGGCGTCGCCGAGGTGCCCGTGCCCGAGTTCGCGCTACCCGGAACCGACGGCGGCGGCGTGGCCGTCGCGGTTGTGCCAT
>NZ_JBEYSJ010000007.1:335827-344708 GCF_040704195.1 Amycolatopsis sp. NPDC047767 | reverse complement strand
CCATCCCCCGCATTCCCACTACCCGAAACCGACGGCGGCGTCGCGGTCGCGGTCGTGCCATCCCCCGCATTCCCACTACCCGAAACCGACGGCGGCGTCGCGGTCGCGGTCGTGCCATCCCCCGCATTCCCACTACCCGAAACCGACGGCGGCGGCACCGGATTCCCGGTGTTGACCGAATTCGGCGCCGCAGGCGGCGGCACCGAAGTACCGCCGGTGTTGTTTGTACCGGTGTTGGTGGTGCCGTTGGCGCTGGAGCCGGTGTTCGCGCTGGTGTTTCCCGGACCGGTGCTGGTGTTGCCGGTGCCTGTGTTGGTGGAGCCGGTGTTACCCGCACCCGTGTTCGTGTTGCCCGCGCCGGTGTTGCCGGCACCGGTGTTCGAGTTGCCCGTGCCCGTGTTGCCGGCACCGGTGTTCAAGTTGCCCGTGCCCGTGTTGCCGGCACCGGTGTTCGAGTTGCCGGTCGAGCCGGTGTTGCCGGTTCCGGTGTTCGGGTTGCCGTTCAGGCCGCCGGTGGAGTCGGTGTTGTTGGCGCCGGAGTTGTTGCCGCTGGTGTTTCCGGCTCCTGTGGTGCCGGTCGAGCCGGTGTTGCCGGTTCCGGTGTTTGTGTTGCCTGAGCTGGAGTTTCCACCAGTCGTGTTTCCGGTGTTGGTGTTGCCGGTGCCGACGTTGCCAGTGTTTCCACTACCTGCGTTGCCAGTGTTGCCGTTGTTTGTGTTGCCGGTATCGCCAGCACCGGCATTCCCGGTGCTTCCAGCACCCGTGTTGCCCGGGTTGCCGCCGCCGGCAGTGCCCGTATTACCTGCACCTGTGTTGCCGGCGCCGGCATTGCCAGTGCTTCCAGAGCTGGTGTTGCCCGAGTTGCCGCCACCAGCATTGCCGGCACCCGTGTTTCCGGTGTTACCGGCACCGGTGGTGCCCGTGTTGCCTGCACCGACGTTGCCCGAGTCGCCTGCGCCTGCACTGCCGGTGTTGCCTGCGCCGGCGTTACCCGGGTTCCCGGCGCCGGTGGTGCCGGTGTTGCCGGCGCCGGAATTCGCGCCGCCGGTGGCGCCGTTGCCTGAGTTGGCGCCGGTGCCGGTGTTTGTGCCGCCGGTGGCGCCGTTGCCGGAGGTTGCGCCGCCGCCGGAGTTGGTGCCGCCGGTGTTGGCGAGGCCGGTGTCGCCGGTGCCCGAGGTGGAGCCGCCGCCGGAGTTGTTGTTGCTGCCAGAACCAGAGCCGGCGGAGCCGCCGGTGCCATTGTTGCCAGAGCCGCCTGTGGCCGGAGGGGGCGGCGGGGGTACCGACAGGTTCCCCAAGCCCGGATTCCCGTTGATCCCACCCAGGTCGCCTGGGCCGTTGGGGCCCTTGGCGGTCGGGCCGTTGCCGCCGTTGTTCAGGGAGTCGTGGAGGGACTGGCCGGCGTGGTGGGCGCCGTGGGAGGCGGCGCCGGAGAGGCCGCCGTTGAGGGCGCCCCAGCCGAGGCTGTCGGTGTCGCCGCCGAAGAGGGCGGCGCCGGCGCCGCCGACGACGACTTCGGTGGTGGCTTCGTTGGCGGCGGCGCCCCAGACGTTCTTGCCGAACTTCGTGCCGAACTTGTTGTCGAACTTGTTCATGGCGCCGTGGAAGTTGTGGGCGAACGCGCCGCCGATGCCGCCCAGGACGCCGGACTGCATGATGGCCTTGCCGTCGAGGCCGTGACGATTGCCCTGCGCGATCTGGATGACCTGCGCGAGCATCTCCTCCGCGATCTCTTCCGCCGCCTCCTCCGCGGCGGCCTCCGCGAGGTGCGTCGCGAGATTCATCAGACGCTGCATGAGCGTTCGCTCGATCTCCACGATCGCGGTGCGCCCCGCCGCGAAGATCTCCGGCACCAGCGGCATCGTGAACGGGTTCGACATCGCCCAGATGATGTCGGCGGCCGTGATCGCGATGGCGATCAACATGCTGTACTTCGACTTCTCGACGTCGAGCGCCTGCGCCCGCAACGCCTGCGCCTGGCCCTGCGCCGCGGCGATGAAGTCCGTGCCCATCGTGCCGAGGTTGTTGGCGAAATCGACGAAGTTCTTCTGCACGTCGCCGCCGACGTTCTCGGCCACGCGGCCCGCGATCTGGTTGAAGCCGGTGCCCGCTTCGGCCACGCGCCGGGCGACGTCGTCCCACTCGTCGGCCAGCGCGCGCATGGCGTCCTCGTCGCCCTGCGGCCAGGCGTCACCCGCGATGATGTAGAAGATCCAGTTCAGGCTCGGATCCACCATCAGGCTCACCGCGGGTTCACCCCCTCAACAAAATAGTCTACAAAGGACTCAGTGGGCCGGCTTGGACGGAGTCGTCGGCTTCAACGCGGTCCCCTCACGCGCCCGCAACGGCTCGGCCGGACCACCGTCGCCACCGCTGTTGACGTCCGAATTCAGCTGCGTGAAGTCCGTCCGCAACGAACTGGCGAGCTCGGTCGCGCCCTCGTCGACGTCGCGGAACGAGTCGGCCATGTCCCGCACCGCCGTGGTCGTGCCGTCGACGGCCTTGGCCCACGCGTCGAGTCCGTTGTAGATCTTGCCGGCCGCCGCGAGGTGCACGTTGGCGAAGTTCGTGCCGTTCTTGTCGTTGCCGGTCGCCGCCAGCACGGTGCTCGGGTTGGTCAGGGCCTGCACGCGCTGCGCCAGGCTGCGCAGCTCGCCCGCCTTCTGGGCGAACCCGTTGGCGCTGTTGGTGAGTCCGTCCGCGTCGACGAAGAAGTCGTCAGTCATGCCTGGGTCCCTTCCTCCATGCCGGGAACACGCCCCGAGAACAACGCCCGCACGTCCACGCGGCCGTTCATCAGGTCCTGCGCCGAGAGCCCGGGCGGCAGCATGGGTGCCATCGCCTCCGCCGAGGCGCTGATCGACTTCTGCCGCGCCTCCTCGACCGTCTTCACGATCACCGCCGCCAGCTCGGCCGGCGCCATCCGCTTGTACACACTGGTGGGGAAGGAAAGTTCGGTCAGCTCACCGGTGCGCGACACCGTCGCGGTCACCTCGCGCCGCGCCGACGTGGCGCTGCTGGTGAGCGAATCCACCTGCTTGCGGTTCTCCTCGAACCGCTCGCGCTGCTGCTGGTAGGCGCCCATGGCCTCGTCCAGCATCTTCTGGTACGGCGAACTCATGCGTTACCTCCTCAGCCGACCGACGCCAGGCCCGGGCCCAGCGCCAGCGCTCCGGTCTCAGGTGGACGGATGCCCCGCAGGTCCGCGGCCGCGAGCGTGCGCGACGCGGCCGCCACCGACAGCGTCCGCGCCAGCTCGTGCGCCGCGTGCACGGTGCGCTCCGAAGCCGACGCCAGCTCGTGAGCCAGCGCGTCCCGGACGTCGTCGGGAACGTCGTGGCCACGCCGGACCAGCAGCCGCACGGCGATCTCCGCCAGTTCGTCCACTGTGTACTCACCGAGCTCCCACCCGACGGTGAACGAGCTCCGCAACGAAGGCACCACACCCAGCAACGCGGCCACCCGCTGCGTCTGCCCGGTCAGCACCACGACCGGGTCGGCCGGACGGCGCGTCACCGCTTCCGCGACGGCCTCGACGACCTCCGCGCCCGAGCTGTGCGTCGCGATCTCCCAGTCACCGTCCACATCGAGCACGAGCACGCCACCGCTGGCGTCGTTCATGGCCGTGCGCACGAGGTGCTCGGCCTGCCCAGGCCACCGCGGGTACAGGTCCGCGGCCACCGAACAGCGCACGAGCTGCCCGACGTTCACCAGCCCCAGCTCCGCCAGGCTCAACGCGTACAGCTTCGCGAACTCCGCGCGCCCGGACCCGCGTTCACCGCTGATCACCAGGTTCGCCAGGTGCCCCAGCGGCTGCCGCTCCTGCTTGAGCCCGCCCAGGCGCACCAGCTGGCGCTGCGCGTTCTCCCGCACGCCGGTTTGGCCGACGAGCGTGCGCAGCCGGTTCCAGCCCGTGCTCGCGCCGACGGCCGCTGCCGGGTCCGAACCCACCGACACCGCCGCCGCGGCCGCGGCCGGCAGCTGCACCAGCTCCACCCGCAGGTCCTCCGCCGTCAGCCGGTTGAGCTCCGAATCCTTCGACGGCGGCTGCAACGCCAGCCGCGAGGCCTGGTTGTTCACCATGGCCTCGAACAGCTTGCGCGCCACACGACCGTTACCGAACGTCGCGTCCTTCGGCACCCGCTCGAAGTACTCGCGCAGCGC
Source organism: Amycolatopsis sp. NPDC047767 (assembly GCF_040704195.1). Lineage (NCBI taxonomy): Bacteria > Bacillati > Actinomycetota > Actinomycetes > Pseudonocardiales > Pseudonocardiaceae > Amycolatopsis > Amycolatopsis sp. NPDC047767. The sequence continues at coordinate 340,544 of NZ_JBEYSJ010000007.1, read as the reverse complement.
CTGCAGCGCGTCGTCGGTCAGCTCGTAGTAGTGCTTGCGCGTCAACCCGGTGGTGATGGTGACCAGCTCGTCAACGCTGTAGTTCGGGAACTCGATCGTGCGCGTGAACCGCGACGCCAGACCGGGGTTCGACTGCAGGAACAGGTCCATCTGCTCCGAATAGCCCGCGACGATCACCACCAGCGAGTCACGCTGGTCTTCCATGATCTTCATCAACGCGTCGATGGCTTCCTGCCCGGGACGGCCGCCCCGTGCTGCTGCTCCACGGTTTCCCCGAGGCCGCCGTGGAGTGGGAACACCAGGTGGCGACCCTCGGCGTGCTCGGCTACCGCGCCGTGGCACCCGACCAGCGGGGGTACTCGCCGGACGTTCGACCGGAACAACCGGCGGAGTACGGTATTTCTACCCTGGTGGACGACGTCGTGGCAATGGCGGATGCGCTGGGGTGGCCGAAGTTCGACCTCGTGGGGCACGACTGGGGCGGGGCCGTCGCGTGGTGGACCGCGGACGCTCACCCCGGCCGGCTGCGCAGCCTCGCGGTGGTGTCCACTCCGCACCCGGCAGCTCTCGCGGCGGCGATGAAGACCGACGAGGACCAGCACCTGCGCTCGGCGTACATGACGGAGTGGCGCTCGACCCCGGCCACGGAGCGGAAGATGCTCGCCGAGGGCGCCCGCGCGTTGCGCGACATCTTCGAGCGCCGCATCCCGCCGAGCCGGATCGACGAGTACGTGCGGCGCCTCGAGGAACCGGGCGCGCTCACGGCCGCGCTGAACTGGTACCGCGGCGGCCGGCCGGGCGGGAAGATCGGCAAGATCGAGGTGCCGACGCTCTACGTGTGGTCGACCGAGGACGTCGCTTTCGGCTCCACGGCGGCGTTCGACACCGGCAACTGGGTCACCGGGCCGTACCGGTTCGAGATGCTCGAGGACGTGTCCCACTGGGTCGCCGAAGAAGCCCCCGAGGCCCTCACCTCCCTCATCGTGGCGCACCTCGGCAGCCACTGACGAAGGAGCCGGCCCGGGTTTCGTTGGCACACAGGAATTATTACTGACATCCGTCCAATTCGGACCGGTGGACAAGATCGTTCACCCGAGGCGGGCACGCGGCGACCTGTGGGCCGGCGGGTGTCACGGACCGTGCTGTCCGGTGTGGTTCGCCGCGGGCGGTTCGGGGAGCCGGTTTTCGCTCCGGGGTGAGGATTTCCCGTCGTCGCCGGGTTTCCGGGCGGTTGGCAACCGGGCGTCAAGGGCCGGCTCGATGGTTCACCCGAGCCGGGCCGGACGGCGGGGCTCGGGTCTCGGTGGTGACGGATCGTGTCGGCCGACCGGGCCGCTTGGCGTTTTGTCCACTTCGGACTCAACCGTTCACCCGAGCCGGTCACGCGGGGGCGCGGCCGTCACGCACCGTGCCGCCCCGCCACCCGAACCGGGATGAACCACACGGCCACCCGCCTTGCGGTACCTCGTCCGTGGAGCTCTGGTGTTCAGTGGTCACGTGGACACCATCACCGAATCCGAGTCCGAGCACGTCGTCTTCGTCACGGAGGACGGCGTGCCGACGGGAGAGACCGGACCGAAGCTCGCGAGCCACCACGGCGAGACGCGGCTGCACCTCGCGTTCTCGTGTTACGTGCTGCGCCGCAGCGACCAGGCGTTGCTGATCACGCAACGAGCGCTGGACAAGAAGGTGTGGCCGGGGGTGTGGACCAACAGCGTCTGCGGGCACCCCGCGCCGGGCGAGTCGCTCCCCGACGCCGTGCGCCGGCGCGCGGCGTACGAGATCGGGCTGCCGGAGCTGCAGGACCTGGAGTGCGTGCTGCCGAAGTACCGGTACCGGACGCCGCCGTTCCAGGGGATCGTGGAGAACGAGTTCTGCCCGGTGTTCGTCGCGTGGGTCGATGGTGACCCCGAGCCCAACCCCGACGAAGTCGGTGGCTGGCGGTGGGTCTCATGGCCTGATTACGCACAGTTGCTCGAAGGAACTGAGGTAAACGTGAGTTACTGGGCCAAAGACCAGTACGCGCAGCTCAAGGGCAAGACGCCGTTTTCGTCGCTGGGTGGGTAGAACTTCGGTGCGTGACAAAGCCGGGCCCTCGTCGTCCACTTGAGCGATATTCGCTTTCGCGCGTACCGATGCCTCAAGACCCCGCTCCTTTAAGACGACAACCATGAGGTGGCGGAGGTGGGTGTGGCGGCCGAGGACGAGCGCACGGCGGGTACACCCGCTCCCGATCTGCTGAGCCTGCACGAGTCCATCGCCGGCATGTTCGCCAAGCAGGGCGACTGGCGCCGGGCCTACGAGCACCTGCGGTCCGCGCTGGACATCGCGCGGGCCGGCAGCCTCCGGGACCCGCTGACGTCGAGCTACAACCGCCGTTACCTCGACCAGCGGCTGCCCGGGCTGCCGGCCGCGCGCGGGCTGGCCGTCGCGCTGATCGACCTCGACCGGTTCAAGCGCGTGAACGACACGTACGGTCACCTCCTCGGCGATCGTGTGCTGTGCCGCGTCGCCGACCTGCTGCAGGAAGAGCTGCCGCCCGACGGGTTCTGCGCCCGCTACGGCGGTGAGGAGTTCGCGCTCGTGCTGCCGGGGGTCGACGCGCCGAAGGCCGTGCGGATCGTCGAGGCCGCCCGCACGCGCGTCGCCCGTCACCCCTGGTCAGAACTTCAGCCCGGCTTGAATGTCACCATCAGCGCGGGCTTGGCGCACGCTTCCGTCGGCCCGGTGTCCGCCCAGCGGCAGCTCCTGCGCGCGGACAACCTCCTCTACGCGGCGAAACGCGCGGGGCGCAACAAAGTCGCCTATCACGACCGCGAAACGATACGCGTCATTACCCACTCTGAGTAACGTAAACGCGGGCCTTCTCCCTTTTGCCTACTCCAATCTTCACCTGTTCGTCCGCTTCGGGCCGTCTTGGGTCGACTCATGGTGAAGAAATTCGCGGGAGGGTGTCGTCACGAACGGCGGGTATCCGTACGATAACGAAAACCTCCCGAGGAACGACGTGCCCTGGGAGAGCCGGAACGAAAGGCCCCGCCGCCGGTTCGTAAGCGCCCGAAGTGCGAAAGGAGTCCGAGTGCCCGACGATCGCCCCCTCCCCGGCACCGGTCGCCACTCGGACAACGGCACCCCCCGCACGCGCGCCGGCCGCCGCCGCTCCATGGAAACCCAGGGCGGCATCAGCGTCTCCGACGTCGTGGCCCGCCACACCGGCGAACGCCCGACCTTCGACACCGAAGACTCCGACCCGGGCTCCCGCCGCGCCGAACCCGGCGGGCGCGCGAACGGCAGCTCACACCTGGCGGAGTCGAACGGCAGCTCCCGCTTGGGCGGCTACTCTCCCGCGCCCGGCTCCCGCTCGGGCTCGCGCCGCGCCGATGACCCCGAGCCAGGCGGCAGCTCACACCTGGCCGAGTCCAACGGCAGCTCACACCTCGCGCAGCCCAACGGCAGCTCCCGGCTCAACGGCCGCGGCAGCTCAGCAGCGCCCGGTTCGCGCCACGCCGACGATTCCGGGTTCGATGGCAGCTCACACCTGGCGGAGTCGAACGGCAGCTCCCGCCTGGGCGGCCCCGGCACTTCACACCTCGCTGACTCGACCTCTTCCCGCTCGCGCCGCGCCGAGCAGCCGCCACCGCGCGGCCGCCGCGCCCGCCCCGACGACGACCCGCCCGCCGCACCTTCGGCGGGCGGCCCCGTGCCACGCGCGGATTCCCCAAGCCGGGCCTCGCACGCCGCGGATACGCCCGAGTCGCCCGTCGCGCGCGGACCCCGCCGGGCTGCCCCGGAACCGCCGTCGCCGCGCCGGCCGACGACCTCGCAGCCCCTCCCCACCGGCCGCCGCCGCGCCCCCGAGCCACCGGCCGCCGGCGGCAGCCACGCCGTGCCTGACCACGGCCCCGACTTCTCCGACCTCCCGGCCACCGAACCCCCCGGCCGCCACGGCACATCCGCGCCGCCCGAACCCCCCACCGGCCGCCCCCGCGGCCGCACCCCCGGCCCGACCGGCGCCGCCCCACTACCCCCGGCCGAACGCCCCGCCCGCCCCAACGGCCAACGCCCCGCCCCGAACGGCATGCCCGGCACCGGCAGCGTTGCCGCCCCGAACGGCACCCCGGGCCCGAACGGCATGCCTCCCACCACCGGCATGCCACGCCCCGGCGGCCCTGCCGGCCCGAACGGCAAGCCGGGTCCCAACGGCAAGCCGGCGCCGCGAGGCGACGCGAATGGCATGACCGGCGCAAACGGCGTGCCAGGCGCAGTTGGGCCTGCCGGACCCCGTGGCAAGTCCGCGCCGAATGGCACGTCCGGCCCCCATGGCTTGCCGGCAGCTGCCGGGCCCAGTGGCAAGGCAGGCCCGAATGGCATGCCTCCCGCCAACGGCATGCCAGGCCCCGGCGGTCCTGCCCGTGCGAATGGCAAGCCGGGGCCGAATGGCAGCGGCATGCCGGGCGCGAACGGCGTTGCCGGCCCTGACGGCAACGCCGGGCCGAATGGCAACGCCGCCGGCAATGGCATGCCGGGGACCAACGGCGCGTCCAGGCTCAATGGCGGTGCCGGACCCCATGGCAAGACTGGCTCCAACGGCAAGCCGGGACCGAACGGCGTGCCAGGCCCGGGCGGGATGCCGGGACCTGATGGTCTTGCCGGAGCGAATGGCAAGCCGGGGCCGAATGGCACTTCCGGGCCGCACGGCGTGCCGGGAGCCAACGGT
>NZ_JBEYSJ010000007.1:302624-335729 GCF_040704195.1 Amycolatopsis sp. NPDC047767 | reverse complement strand
GTGCTGCCGGGACGAATGGCAAGCCGGGACCGAATGGCACCTCCGGGCCGCACGGCGTGCCGGGAGCCAACGGTGCTGCCGGGACGAATGGCAAGCCGGGACCGAATGGCACCTCCGGGCCGCACGGCGTGCCGGGAGCCAACGGTGCTGCCGGGACGAATGGCAAGCGGCGGCCCCAGGCCGGCGCGAATGGCCGGCCCGGGCCGAACGGCGCCGTCAATGGCAAGACCGGCATGCCTGGCAAGACCGGCGTGCCCGGCGCAGACCAAAGCCTCGCGGCCGACGGCTTCGACGAGAACGACCCCGGCGCGGAAGCCGACCACAACAACGAAGCCGCGCCGGGAGCCGAGCGCACCCAGCTCACCTCCCCCGTCGGGGAGCGCACCCAGCTCACCCCGCCCGTCGACGGCAAACGGCCGCCGCGCCAGCGTCGGACGCCGGCGCGGCCCGCCGGGGTGCCCGCGCGGTCGGAGCTCGATCCGTTGACCATGACGGACGAGATGGAGGCGATCGACGAGGCGACGCAGTACCGCCGGAAGATCGACCACACCCTCGCGCGCTTCTCGGCCGCCCACGACGAGATGCTGGCGGAGGAGGACAAGCGACGCGAGCGGATGGCGCGGCTGACCGCGCGGCCCGTCGCGTTGTTCGAGCAGACGCGCACGGCCCTGCAGCGCGTGGTGGCGCCCACGGGGATCCAGAAGGCGGTCCCGGCCGACGCCGACGACGAGAACCCCGAAGAGCGCGCCCCGCAGACCCGGCTGCAGGAGAAGAAGCAGCGCCACAGCGAGCGGACCGTCCGGATCGGGCGGATCGTGCTCATCGTGCTGGCCGTGCTGGTCTTCCTGGGCACCGGTGTGGCCTGGGGCGCGGTGAACTGGTTCGACGCCAAGTTCACGCAGGTCTCGGCGCTCGACGAGAACTCCTCCGACATCCGCAACGCCGACGCCCAGGCCAACGACGAGAACTTCCTCATGGTCGGCTCCGACAGCCGCGACGGCGCCTCCGCGGAAGAAGGCGTCGGTACCGCCGAGAGCAACCCCGGCGCCCGCTCGGACACCGTGATGGTCGCCCACGTGCCGGCCGACCGGAAGCGCGTGGTCGTGGTCTCGTTCCCGCGCGACCTCGAGATCAACCGGCCCGACTGCAACCGCTGGGACCCCTCGAAGTCCGCCACCACCGACGAGGTCGTGTCGGGCCAGAGCATCGCGAAGCTCAACACCGCGTACGCCGTGGGTGGCCCGCAGTGCGTCACCAAGGTGATCCAGAAGATCACCGGCCTGCGCATCAACCACTTCGTGGGCATCGACTTCAACGGCTTCAAGGACATGGTCGACGCGGTCCACGGCGTCACCATCAACAACGAGAAGCCCATCGACGACGAGGTGCTCGGCAAGGTCCTCCTCGAAACCGGCGACGTCACGATCTCCGGCGACCAGGCCCTCAACTACGTGCGCGCCCGCCACGTGAAGGGCGATCCGACGTCCGACTACGGCCGCATCAAGCGGCAGCAGGCGTTCATCGGGGCGTTGCTGAAGAAGGTCATGTCGTCCGACGTCGTCCTCGACCCGGCCAAGCTGTCCGGCTTCATCACGGCGTTCGCGAAGGCCACCTTCGGCGACAACCTCGGTGTGCAGCAGATGATGACGCTCGCCCAGTCGATGCGCGGCGTGGACCCGTCCAAGATCAACTTCATGACCGTGCCCACCACCGGCACCGCCAACAAGCGCGGCAACGAGGTCCTCGTGCAGTCCAGAACGGACTCACTGTTCGACGCCCTGCGCGACAACACCCCGCTGCCCGGTGAAAAGACCACCACCGCGGCCAACGCGGCCAACGCGGGCAACTCGGCCAAGATCGACAGCAAGGGCACCGAAGGCTGACCCACGGGATTCGTTAGGCCGGATTCACGTGCGGTTCACCCGGCGATGCGGTATTCGGACAACGCGCGTCGTAGGGTGTCTCCATGCGTGAGGCTTACCATGTCGAACTCGAACAGCTCGCCGAGAACCTGGCCGCCATGTCGGCTCAGGTCGCCGAAGCCATGGAGCTGGCCACCAAGGCACTGCTGGAGGTCGACCTGGGCCTCGCGGAGCAGGTGATCAGCGACGACGCGAAGGTCGACGACGCGCGAGCCGAGTGCGAGGAGCAGGCCTACGCGCTGCTCGCCCTCCAGGCGCCCGTCGCCACGGACCTGCGCACCGTGCTCGCCGCCATCCACGCCGCCGAGAGCCTCGAGCGCATGGGCGACCTCGCCCTGCACGTCGCCAAGGCCGCGCGGCGTCGCCACCCCGAAGCGGTGCTGCCGGAGTCGGTCAAGCCGTACTTCACCGAGATGGGCCGCGCCGCGGTGAAGCTCGCCCGCCAGGCCGAGCAGGTCATCAAGTCCAAGGACGTCAACGCCGCCAAGGACCTCGAGACCGAGGACGACCAGGTCGACGACATCCACCGTCACCTTTTCACCGTGCTGATGGACCGCGACTGGCCCTACGGCGTCGCCGCGGCCGTCGACGTCACGCTGCTCGGCCGCTTCTACGAGCGCTACGCCGACCACGCGGTCTCGGTCGCCAAGCGCATGATCTTCGTGGTCACCGGCCGCATGCCGGGCTACGACTCCGACGAGGACCTCAACGTCTGACCACGCGGTCAGTCCACAAAGGCTCTTCGATCAGAAGGCGGCTCGACCGTCCACTTCGATCTTGGGCCGACGTTAGTTTCTCCTCGCTGACACCGGATTCCGCGGGTTACGCGGAACTGCGAAGGAGAACAATGATCACCAAGCGTTTGGTCGCGGCCACCCTCGGACTGGTCGCGGCCGGTTTCTTCGCCGTCCCGGCCGCCGAGGCGGCAGCCGCTCAGCCGGCCCCCGCCTCGGCGAGCTCGACGTGCGCACTGGACAAGGCGCGGCTCGTCAACGCGCAGAAGGCAATCGACGCGGCCAAGGCCATCGGTGCCAACGCGGCGGTCATCGCCGCCGACAACGCCGCCGTCACCGCGGCCCGCCAAGCCGTCTCGCGCGACTGCTGAGCGAACAATGAACCGGCCCCTCCGTCCATATCGGACGGAGGGGCCGGTTTTACCGCGGACCAAAGAGAACGATCAGCCGAACCGGCCTGAGATGTAGTCCTCGGTCGCCTTCTCGTCCGGGTTGGAGAAGATCTTCTCCGTGTCGTTCAGCTCGATCAGCCGGCCGGGCTGGCCGACGCCGGCGAGGTTGAAGAACGCCGTCTGGTCGGAAACCCGCGCCGCCTGCTGCATGTTGTGCGTGACGATGACGATCGTGTACTCCTTCTTGAGCTCACCGATCAGGTCCTCGATGGCGAGGGTCGAGATCGGGTCGAGCGCGGAGCACGGCTCGTCCATCAGGAGCACGTCCGGCTGCACCGCGATGGCCCGCGCGATGCAGAGCCGCTGCTGCTGACCACCGGAGAGGCCACCACCCGGCTTGTTGAGCCGGTCCTTGACCTCGTTCCACAGGTTGGCACCGCGCAGCGCGCGCTCGGCGATCTCGTCGAGCTGCTTGCGGTTCTTGGTGCCGCCCAGGCGAAGGCCGGCCACCACGTTGTCCTTGATGGACATCGTGGGGAACGGGTTGGGACGCTGGAACACCATGCCGATCGTGCGGCGCACCTGCACCGGGTCCACGGCGGAGGCGTAGATGTCCTCGCCGTCGAGCAGCACCTCGCCCTCGACCCGCGCACCCGGGATCACCTCGTGCATCCGGTTGAGCGTGCGCAGCACGGTCGACTTACCGCAGCCCGACGGCCCGATGAACGCGGTGACGTTGCGCGGCGGCACGTTCAGCGTGACGCTGTCCACGGCGTGGAACTTGCCGTAGTAGATGTCTACGTCCTTGACGTCGATTCGCTTGGCCATGACTCACTTCTTCTTCGGGGCGAGGAGCCGGGAGAGCAGGGTGGCGAGCAAGTTCAGGATCGCGATGATGATGACCAGCGTCAACGCCGCGCCCCAGATGCGGTCGAAGCCGACGCTCCCGGGGTCGAGCGAGTTCGTCACGCGCTCGTTGTTCATCACCAGCGGCAGTGCGGCCTGCTCGCCGTCGAAGGGGTTCCAGTTCACGTAGGCCGAGTAGCCCACGAGGACCAGCAGCGGCGCTGTCTCGCCCATCACGCGGGCGAGCGCCATCATGATGCCGCCGATGATGCCGGACAGCGCCGTCGGCAGCACGATCTTCATGATCGTCTTCCACTTCGGCACGCCCAGCGCGTAGGACGCCTCGCGCAGGTCGTCCGGCACGATCCGCAGCATCTCCTCCGACGAGCGGACGACCACCGGGATCATGAGCAGCACCAGCGCCAGCGACACGGCGAAACCGCTGCGCGGCAGGCCGAGCGTGGTGATCCACAGCGCGTAGATGAACAGCGCGGCCACGATCGACGGGACACCGGAGAGGATGTCGACCATGAACGTGGTGGCCTTCGCGAGCTTGCCGCGGCCGTACTCCACCAGGTAGATCGAGACCAACAGGCCGATCGGCACCGCGATGATCGCGCAGATCAGGCCCTGCTCCAACGTGCCGATGATGGCGTGCAGGACACCACCGCCGACCTCGTCGCTGAGCACGGAGCCGAAGTCCTCGGTCCACCAGTTCGAGAACGGGATCCGCTTGATGCCGTTGACGATCACGGTGTAGAGCACCCACACCAGCGGCACGACGGCGACCAGGAACGCCAGCCACACGAGCACGGTGGCGAAGCCGTTCTTGGCCTTGCGGACCAGGCTCACCTGCTGGAACGCAGGTGTCACAGCGGGACGTTCGAGCGTTGTGGACATGCTCAGTCCGCCTTCCTGCTGATGACGGACCGGGCGGCGAAGTTCACCAGGAACGTCAGCACGAACAGCACCAGACCGGCCGCGATGTACGCGCCGGCGGAGGTGGCGTTGTTGAACTCGCTGTAGTTCGCGGCGATCTTCGACGCGAACGTCGCGCCGCCGTCGAAGAGGCTCCAGTCGAAGTTGCGGCCCTGCGGGATGAGCAGGATGACCGCGAGCGCGATCGTCTCACCGAGCGCGCGGCCGAGGCCCAGCATGGACGCGCCGACGTAGCCGGCCTTGCCGAACGGCAGCACCGTGGTGCGGATGACTTCCCAGCGGGTGGCCCCCAGCGCCAGCGCGCCTTCGATGTGCGGGGTCGGCGTGCGCTCGAAGACCTCGCGCGAGAGCGACGTGATGATCGGCAGGATCATCACCGCCAGCACGATGCCGGCGGTGAAAATCGTGCCGCGCACGTTCGGCTGCACGTTGCCCGGCGCGAAGAGCGGGAACCACGAGAACGTGGAGTTCACCCACAGCGAGAACGGCTCGATCGCCGGGGCGAACACGATGATGCCCCAGAGGCCGAAGATGATCGACGGCACGGCGGCCAGCAGGTCGATGACGTAGGCGAACCCGCGCGCGAGCCGCTTCGGCGCGTACTGCGTGAGGAACAGGGCGATGCCGAGCGAAACCGGCATGGCGATGATCAGCGCCACCAGCGAGGTCGCCACGGTGACCTCGGCGAGGTCGGCGATGCCGAACGCCATGTTCGTCGGGTCGTTGGTCGACCACCCGTGGTTGAACAGGAAGTTGACCTTGTCGACCTTCAGCGCCGGGATGGCCTGGATGATCAGGAAGATCCCGATCAGGCCGATCAGCGCGACGATGAAGATGCCGGCCCCGGTGGTCAGGTTCTGGAAGATGCGGTCACCGGCCCGCACCTTCTTCGGCTTCTCCTGCGCGGGTGGCCTTTCGGGCGCCGGCGCGGATGTTGTGTCCGAAATCGGATCCTCCGGGAACGCTCGGGCGGACGACGAACGCCCACCGGGGATGCCGGTGGGCGTTCGCGTCGAGGATGACTCGCTCATCGACTGGTTCTGTCCTGCGTTTTCTTACTACTCAGACCTGTCGAGGATAGGTCAGGAAATCGCCTTGATGGCCGTCAGCACCTTGTCCTGCAGGCTCTGCGGGATCGGCACGTAGCCCTTGGCCGACAGCTGCTGCTGGCCGGTCGTGGCCGAAACGGTCAGGAACGCCTTGAGGGCCTTCGAGACGTCCGGGTTCGAGTACTTCGAGCACACGAGCTCGTAGGTCGTGAGCAGCAGCGGGTAGGCACCCGGGGTGTTGCTCGCGTAGATCTTGTTCAGGTCGAGCGCGAGGTCGTTGGAGCCCGGGGTCAGGAAGGTCGCGGCGTCGAGCGACTTCGCGACGTTCTGGGCGGACAGCTCGACGCCGCCGGAGCCGCTGTCGATCAGGGCCGGGGTGACGCCGTCCTTGGCGAACGCGCCCTCCACGTACGTGATCGAGCCGTCGGCACCCTTGACCGTGGTGGCGACGCCGTTCGAGCCGGAGGCACCGTTGCCGACGCCGCCGTTGAACTTCTTGCCCGCGCCCTTGGTCCAGTCGGCCGGGGCCGCGGCACCGAGGTACTTCTGGAAGTTGTCGGTGGTGCCCGACTCGTCCGAGCGGGAGACGACCTGGATCGCCTTGTCCGGGAACGTGACGCTCTCGTTGCCCTTGACGGCCTTGATGGCCGGGTCGTTCCAGTTCTTGATCGCGCCGGTGAAGATCTTCGCGATCACGGACGGCGTGAGGGTCAGCTTGTCGACGCCCTGCAGGTGGTAACCGACGGCCACCGGGCCGACGACCAGCGGGATGTTCCACGCCGGGGCACCGCAGCGCTTGTTGGCGGCGTCGAGGTCGGTCTTGGTGGCCGGGGAGTCCGTGCCGCCGAAGTCGACCTGGTTGCCGTTGAACTGCTTGACACCCGCGCCCGAACCGCTGGCGGTGTAGTTGACCTGCTGGCCACTGCACTGCTTGCCGTAGGCGAGCTTGAAGACGTCGATGGCGTTGTTCTGCGCCGTCGAGCCCTCACCGGACAGCGGGCTCTTGCCACCGCAGTCGACCTGCGCGGTGCCGGTGGCGGCGGGGGCGGCGGCCGAGCTGGAGTTGCTGCTGTTGCTCGCCGCAGGGTCGCTACCACAGGCGGCGAGCACCAGGGCGGCGCTCGCCACGATGCCCACGGCACCAAGGGGCCGCATGATCTTCACTGCATTTCCTCCACTCGGAGACTTCGCCGGATCGGCACGCATCTCAGCGCGCCGGATCCGGACATTAGGCAGCCCCGGTGGACGGTCCCCCTTGCTCACATGAACGCAAAGTGAACAAGGCACCGTATGTGAGCAGGGTGACTACGCCGAAAGGGTGTCGTGTCCCTGCCGTGACCTGCATGTACGCAGAAAGTGACACGGGCCGCGCACGCGGTCGATGGTGACTACCGACCGTACTGGACGTCGGTTTCGAAACGCGTGAACCCCAGTTTCGAATAGACCGCCAGTGCCGGTGCGTTGTCACCTTCCACGTAAAGGATTACTTGCCGTAGTCCCTTCTCGCGCAAGTACCGCAGGCCCGCGAGCGTCAATGCCTTGCCGAGACCGCCACCCTGCGTGCCCGGATCGACACCCACGACGTAGACCTCCCCGACCGGCTCACCGCCGAACCGGCCGGGCACGGGCTCGTGCACCTTGGTCCAGTGGAACCCGACGACTTCGCCCTTCTCGTTCTCCGCCAGGAAGAAGCCGGCGGGGTCGAACCACGACTGCCGTTCCTCGGCGCGCAGCTCGTCGACGCTGAACGCGCCCTGCTCCGGGTGCCAGTCGAACGCGCGCGCGTTGACGGCGATCATGGCCTCCTCGTCCTGCCCCGGCACGAAGGTGCGCAGCCGCAGTCCTTCGCGCAGCACAGGTTCCGGCCAGTCGGCGCCTTCGACCTCGACGTGCAGGATCAGCAGCTCGCGCTGCCGGCCCAGGCCGAAGTCCTTCGCCAGAGCGGCGGCCGCGGCGCTGTCCCCGTGGGCCCAGACGCGGGCGCCCTCGGCCGCCTTCGCGTCGAGCTCGCGGGCCAGCGCGGTGCCGACACCGCGGCGGCGGTAGCCGGGATGCACCACGACCTCCGCAACTTGGCGGCCGTACGAGTCGCCCTCGGTGTCGAGGTGCGCGTAGCCGGCGGGCTTGCCGTCGAGGCGCGCGAGCAGGTGCAGCCCGCCCGCGAACTCCCGCGGCAACGGACCGGTCGCGTCGACCTCGGGCCGCCCGTCGGCGGCCTTCGCCGCGAGCAGCACCTCACGCACGGCTTCCGCCGCGCCCGCCTCGAGTTCGGCCGTCCAGCCCGTCAGCTCTGTTTCCGCCACGAAGCCGACATTACCCACGCGCGGCGTCGCGTGAAGGGGCTCGTTGGGGGAATCGGACCCGCGTCAGTGGCTGGTGTACTCGGGCGCGGACTCGATGGCCGGCGCCGACTGCTTGGCACCGGACTTCGCCGGGCGCTCGAACTTGTAGCCGACGTTGCGGACCGTGCCGATCATCTGCTCGTGCTCCGGGCCCAGCTTGGCGCGCAGGCGCCGCACGTGGACGTCGACCGTGCGCGTGCCGCCGAAGAAGTCGTAGCCCCAGACCTCCTGCAGCAGCTGCGCGCGGGTGAAGACGCGCCCGGCGTGCTGCGCGAGGTACTTCAGGAGCTCGAACTCCTTGTACGTGAGCTCGAGCGTGCGCTTGCGCAGGCGCGCGGTGTAGGTGGCCTCGTCGATCACGAGGTCGCCCACGCGCAGTTCGGCCTCGACCTGGCCGGAGACGCCGTCGCGGGTCGTCACGAGCCGCAGGCGCGCGTCGACCTCGGCCGGGCCGGCAGTCGGCAGCAGGATGTCGTCGGTGCGCCACTCGGAGCTCACGGCGACCAGGCCGCCCTCGCCGACCACGGCGATCACGGGCGTGCTCGCCTCGTCGTCGCCGGCGCCCTTGAGCAGGCGGCACAGGCTCTTCGCGGAGGCGAGGTCGCTGCGCGCGTCGAGCAGGATGACGTCGCGGTGCCCGGCGTCGAGCAGGGCCGTCACCTCGGGCTCGCGGACGCGTACGGTGTGGGGCAGCAGATCGAGCGCGGGAAGCACAGAGGTGGGGTCGGCTTCCGCGGTAAGTACCAGAAGGTCCAGGCTCATGGAGCCACACCGCCTTCACAAAGTCAGGGCCTGGCGCACGGCCTCGAACGTGGGCCTTGGTCGGTGCTGAGTGAGAATACCGGGTGAACAACACGTCACCTAGCTCGTGCTGGATCGATCACACCCGGCGCGACCCCGGAAGACGCCCCGGCCCCCGACGAACAGGAGAACCGAAGCGATGGTGAGCAGGCCCGTGACGCGGGACGACCGACCGGCTCCTCGGCCGGACAACCGGCGTCGCGGACGGCGCGTCCGCCGCTGGGTGATCGTGCTCGGGGTCATCGTGATCCTGCTGGTCGGAGCCGATTTCGGGGCCGCCGCGTTCGCCGAGCACACGATCTCCCAGAAGGCCCGCGAGCAGCTCGGCCTGACCGACGACCCGTCGGTCGACATCCACGGATTCCCGTTCCTCACGCAGGCGCTCTCGGGTGACTACAGTCACATCACCGTGTCGGCCGACGGCGTGCCCGTCGGCGGTGAACTCCGTGATCTGGGCGTGAGCGCGGAACTCGAAGACGTAACAGCGCCGTTGTCCGACCTCACCGCGGGCAACACGAAGAACGTGAAGATCGGCAAGCTCACCGGCGCCGTGACGATCAAGGCTTCGGACATCGCGCGCATCTCGCCGCTGGACAAGATCCAGAACCTGCGCATCGACCAGAGCACCGAGGCCTACGTCAAGTACGGCGACACGGACCAGGGCCAGGAGCCGGACCCGACGCCCACCAACGCGGCGGGCGAGCCGCAGGACGGCAACACCGCCGGCATACGCCTGTCGGGCGACGTGCAGGTGGCCGGGCAGAAGGTGGAGATCTTCTGCTTCGCGCTGATCGAGCTCAAGGGCAAGACGATCACGATCACCCCCCACCGGCTGCAGTTCGGGAATGACCACGAGACCACCGTCGTTCCCGACTCAGTGCAGAAGGCTCTCCTGCCGAACTTCCGCGCCACGATCGACACGAGCACGCTGCCGCTTTCGGTCACCCCGACCGCGGTGCGCGTGGACAGCGGTTCCGTGACGATCAAGGGCGAGGCGACCAACGTGAACTTCTCGGATCTGTCGACGTCGAAGGGGTGAGTGCCCGGTGACCGGAGTCTGGGTCCTGCTGGCCACGCTGGTGGTCGCGGTCGTGGCCGGCGTGCTGCTCAAGGCGCGCAACGGCCGGGTGCGCGCGGCCAAACCGGCCGCCGCGGCCCGCGACCTCGCCCAGCTGCCCGCTCCGGTCGCCGAAGCGCTCGACCCGGCCGCGGCCGTCACGCTCGTGCAGATCTCGACGACGTTCTGCGCGCCGTGCCGGCACACGCGCGCCATCCTGTCGTCGCTGGCCGACAAGACCGAGGGGCTGCACCACGTCGACCTCGACGTGACCGAGCAGCCCGAGGTCGCCCACGCCTTGTCCGTGCTGCGCACCCCCACCACGCTCGCCCTGACGGCCGACGGCCGCGAGCTGCTGCGCGTGGGCGGCGTGCCGAAGGGCCCGGAGCTGCTGGAAGCCCTGCGTCCGCACCTGGCCGAAGCGGACGTCAGCTGAAGCCGTCACCGGCTGTTTCCCAGACTCCGGGACTCGTCCCAAGGTGTGAACGCGGTTCCCAGTGTGTTGGAGCACTGGGTACCCTCGGCGGCGTGGACGAGCTGCCCATCACCCTCCTGACGCAGCGCCGCGCGGTGGACCTGTGCCGCGTGCGCAGCAGCTTGTGTCCGCGCGCCTCGCGCCGACGCTGAACGACGTCTCGCGCCGGTTCGCTCCACCCGTCGCCGTGTGCCTTTCGCACGCCCCTCGCCTCGCCCTCAGCAGGAGGATCCATGCCCGCCGGACCGGCTGTCGACCCGCGTGGCCCGCGGTTCGCCGCGATCATCACCACGATCGTGCTCGCTGTGGTGCTCGTGACGCAGTGGTGGCCGCTGCTGGCCCTGCAGACCGTGGTGTTCGCGATCGGCGCGTTCATCGGTCTGAAGCCGGCGCCGTACTCGGTGCTCTACCGCGCGCTCGTCGCGCCGCGGCTCGGCCCGCCGACCGAGCGCGAGGACGCGGCGCCGCTGCGGTTCGCGCAGGCCGTGGGCTTCGTGTTCGCGCTCGTGGGCACGATCGGCTTCGTCGCCGGCGTGACCCCGCTCGGCATCGTCGCGACGGCGTTCGCGCTGTTCGCCGCGTTCCTCAACGGCGCGTTCAACTTCTGCCTCGGCTGCGAGATGTACCTGCTGCTCAAGCGCTTCAGCCCCGCGCGGGCTTCCTAGCACTGCCAAACCCCAGAAGGAGATGTTCGCTTCCATGAGCCGTGAAGACGCCCTGGTCACCACCCAGTGGGCCGAGGACAACCTGGACACGCCCGGTGTGGTGTTCGTCGAGGTCGACGAGGACACGACCGCCTACGACGCCGGGCACATCCGCGGTGCGGTGAAGCTCGACTGGCGCAACGACCTGCAGGACGGCGTGCGCCGTGACTTCGTGAACAAGGCCGATTTCGAGAAGCTGCTGTCGGAGAAGGGCATCTCGAACGACGACCGCGTGGTCCTCTACGGCGGCAACAACAACTGGTTCGCCGCCTACGCGTACTGGTACTTCAAGCTCTACGGCCACGAGAACCTGCAGCTGCTCGACGGCGGCCGCAAGAAGTGGGAGCTCGACGGCCGTGAGCTCAACGCCGACGACGTGAAGCGCGAGCCGACCACGTACAAGGCCAAGGAGCAGGACCTGTCGCTGCGCGCGTTCCGCGACGAGGTCGTGCAGGCCATCGGCGAGAAGAACTTCGTCGACGTGCGGTCGCCGGACGAGTTCTCCGGCAAGCTGCTCGCCCCGGCGCACCTGCCGCAGGAGCAGTCGCAGGTGCCGGGCCACATCCCGGGCGCGCTGAACGTGCCGTGGGCCAAGGTCGCCAACGAGGACGGCACCTTCAAGACCGAGGACGAGATCAAGGACCTCTACTCCGAGGCCGGCATCGACGAGTCCAAGGCGACCATCGCGTACTGCCGCATCGGTGAGCGTTCGTCCATCGCGTGGTTCGCGCTGCACGAGCTGCTCGGCTACTCGGACGTGAAGAACTACGACGGTTCGTGGACGGAATACGGCTCGCTGGTCGGCGTGCCCGTCGAGTTGGGAGCGAAGTGAATGGCTGACGACGGTTGCGGCGCCCCGGTCCAGGTGGCCACGCCCGCTGACTTCGACACCAACGGCCAGGTCGTCCTGGCCGGCAAGGTGACCGGCGCCGACGGCCCCCTGGGTGGCGCCTTCGTCCGCCTCCTCGACGGCGGCGGCGACTTCACCGGCGAGGTGGTCGCCTCCCCGGAGGGCGACTTCCGCTTCTACGCGGCCCCGGGCTCGTGGACGGTGCGTGCCCTGCACCGCACGGGCAACGGCGAGGCCTCCGTCACCGCGGAAGGCCCGGGCCTGCACCAGCTGGCGATCTCGGTCGGCTGACGCGCGCTTTGTGAAGGGCCCCTGGGGTTTGCCCCAGGGGCCCTTCACATGTCTTCAGTCAGGACGCGCCGGGTTCGGCCGGCCGGTGATTTTCTTCGTCAACCTGCCGCTCTTCGTGACTGTGCTCACCGCGACGACCCTGCACGGAGACTGAAGGCGCCGGGCCGACTATTCTCCTCGCTGTGGAGACCCTGTTTACGATCCTGCTGGCCCTGGCGGCAGTCGCCGTCGTGTGGTTCGCCTGTTACGTCGTCTACCGGCTGTACGCCGACCAGCGCTGAGCGCCATGACCGCCAGTGGCGACGAAGCCATCGCGGCCGCGGAGGAGCGTGCGGCGAGCACGCGCACGCGCAACCTGCCGTTGTGGGACGACCTGCCGATCCCCAACGACACGGCCAACCTGCGCGAGGGCCCGAACCTGAACGACGCGTGCCTCGCGCTGCTGCCGATGGTCGGTGTCTGGCGCGGTGAGGGCGAGGTCGACTACCCGACCATCGACGGCCCGGTCAAGTTCGCGCAGCAGCTCACCATCGCACACGACGGCCGCCCGTTCCTCACGCACGAGGCGCGCGCGTGGCTGCTCGACGACGAGGGCAACGTCATCCGCCCCGCCGCCCGCGAGAGCGGGTTCTGGCGGCCGCAGGAGGACGACACGATCGAGCTGCTGCTCACGCACAGCTCCGGCATCGTGGAGCTCTACTACGGCAAGCCGCGCAACCAGACGTCGTGGGAGCTCGGCACCGACGCGGTGATCCGCACGGCCACGGCCAAGGACGTCACCGCGGCGCAGCGGCTCTACGGCCTCATCGAAGGCAGCCTCGGCTACGTCGAGGAGCGCGCCATGATGGGCCAGGAGATGCAGCCGCACGCGTCGGCGCTGCTGCACCGCGTCGTCGGCTGAGCAGGGCCTTTACCAATCCGGCCAACAGCAGGCCGACCCCACGCGGCACGTAACCGTTGCTACGAAGCCATTCGGCCGTGTCTGTGGCCGGATTGGCAACGATCGGCACAGTACGCTCTGTCCATGCTCTGGCGGCCCTGCGGCGAGCACGCCGCCCTGCTCGACTGCGACTCGCTCGCGCAGATGACGGCCGCCCGCGCCACGGTCGAGGCCGCCGGGATCGACGGGATCGCGGAGCTCGTGCCCGGGGCGCGCAGCCTGCTCGTGGTGGCCGAGCCCGGGTCGTCCGTCCTCAAGGCAGTGCGGGACCTGCTCGACGGCGCCGACCTCACGCACCCGCCCGCCGGGTCGCCGCGCGAGGTCACGCTGGACGTTCACTACGACGGCGAAGACCTGGCACTCGTGGCGAGCGAGGCCGGGGTGTCGGAGGCCGACGTCGTCAAGCTGCACACCGAAGCCGAGTACACCGTGGCGTTCACCGGCTTCGCGCCCGGGTTCGGCTACCTGACCGGACTGCCGGACGCGTTGCAGCAGCCCCGCCTCGAGTCCCCGCGCACGAAGGTCCCCGCCGGGTCCGTGGGCATCGGCGGGGAGTTCACCGGCGTCTACCCGCGCGAGTCCCCCGGCGGCTGGCGGCTGCTCGGGCACACCGACGCGACGCTGTTCGACCCTGCTGCCGAGCGGCCCGCGCTGTTCGCGCCCGGCGACCGCGTGCGCTTCCGGAGCGTGTGATGCGCGCGCTGGAGATCGTCCACACGGGACCGCTCGCACTGGTGCAGGACCTCGGCCGGCCCGGCTACGCGCACCTCGGCGTGCCGCCGTCCGGCGCGCTCGACGCCGACGCCCTGCGCCTGGGCAACCGCCTGGCCGGCAACCCCGAGGACGCGGCCGGGATCGAGGCGTTGCTGGGCGGGCTGACCGTGCGGGCGACGGCGCCGTGCACCCTCGCCGTGACGGGACCCCTCGTGCCGGTTCAGGTGGACGACCGGCCCGTCGGTTCCCACTCGGCCGTCTCGCTACGGGAGGGGCAAACGCTTGCGCTCGGCCGCCCGACGGCCGGTTTGCGCAGCTACCTGGCGGTTTCGGGCGGGATCGCCGTCGAGCCGGTGCTGAGCAGCCGTTCGCGCGACGTCCTCTCGGGCATCGGGCCGGAACCGCTGGAAGACGGCGTCTCGCTGCCGCTCGGCCCGGTCACCGGAGTGCCGGCGGGAGCCGACGTCGTGGTCGCTCCGGCGACCCCCGAACGGCTCGTGGTGCCCGTGGTCCTCGGCCCGCGCGACGACTGGTTCACCGACCTCGCCGAGGGCCTCGGCGCCTGGTGGACCGTGACGCCCGAGTCCAACCGTGTCGGCCTGCGTCTCGACGGCCCACCGCTGCACCGCGCGAACACCGCCGAACTGCCCAGCGAAGGCCTCCTGACGGGCGCGATCCAGGTCCCGCCGAGCGGCCGGCCCGTCGTCTTCCTCGCGGACCACCCCACGACCGGCGGCTACCCGGTGGCCGCCGTCGTGAGACGCGGTTCCCTCGGCGCACTCGCGCAGGCACGCCCGGGAACCTCCGTGCGGTTCCGCTCGTCTTGACCCGGTCAGGCCGAGCGGCTCACCGTGAGGAGCAGCGGGACGCCGCCGCCTCGGCGGGCCGCCACGTCGGCGACGAACTCACCGAGCCAGCCCCTGACCCGTGCCCGATCGTGGAACTGGATGCAGGGGTCGCGATCGGGCCCGATCGCCCGTTGTGGCCGCCGCGGTGAGACGCGGGTCACTCGGCGCACTCGCGCGGGCACGCCCTGGAACCTCCGTGCGGTTCCGCTCGTCTTGATGGGCGTGGAACGGGTAACGGTCACGGGTGGGACAGGTGTCCTGGAACTGAACAGGGTCCTGGAACCGAGCGGTGGCGCTCGGGTGGAGCTGCCGCAGTCGTTGCGCATCGCGCTGGCCACGGGCCAGCTGCGGCGTCCGCTGGCGGAGACCCTGCGTGACCTGCTGGCCCTGCTCGTCGACGGCTGTTACCAGGTCGACGGCCCCGCCCGCCTCGAGTCCGACGAGCCGCTCGTGCCCACCGCGACCTGGCCGCCCGACGACGAGGCGCGCGTCGCCTACTACCGCACGGCGATCCGGACCGGCCACCGTCCCGTGGCCGTCGTGCTGTCCGGCGCCCGGCCGTTGATCCTGGACGGGCACCACAAGATCGCCGCCTACGAGGCCGAAGGCGTACGCGCGTCCGCCGTGGTGATCAGTGCGGCGCCGGCTCAGTACTCGCCTTCGTAGGCCGCCACCAGTTCGCGGTGCAGCTCCGCCGAGTCGGGCAGCGCATTGCCGTCCAGCGTGTGGACGCGGGTGACGAGCCGGACCGACGACGCGAGGAACACCCCGTCGGCCGTCGCCAGGTCGGCGGCCGAGAACGGCTCCACCTTCACCGTCCAGCCGGCCTTCTCCGCACCGCGGAACAGGGCCGCCTGCGTGGTGCCCGGCAGGATCCCGACGGTGGACGGCGGCGTGTAGAGCGTGCGCTCGCGCGCCAGCACGACCGTGGACGTGGGGCCTTCCAGCACGGAACCGTCGGCAGCGGTGAAGATCACATCCTGAGCGCCGCGACGTCCGGCCTCGCGCAGGGCGGCCATGTTCACGGCGTACGAGACGGTCTTCGCGCCCAGCAACAGCCACGGCGCGCGCTCGGCGACGTCGGGTCCGAAGCCGCGCTCCAGCGTCACCGCGGCGACGCCCTCGGCTCGGGCGCGGCGCACCTTCTCGTCGATCTCCATGCCGATCGCGAACGCGGTCGGCGTGCCGGCCGGATCCCCGTCGACACCCCGCGTGTACACGAGTTTCAACGCGATTTCCCGGCCACCGGCCCAGTTGTCGATCACGGCGCGGGCGGCCGTCTCGAACGCGGCGAGGTCGGGCGCCGGCAGCTCCAGCATCGCCGCGGAACGGGCGAGCCGGTCGAGGTGCGGACGCATTTCTCGCGGTTTTTTATCAGCCACGAGGATGGTCTCGAACACCCCGTCTCCGCGCAGCAAACCGAGGTCGTCCACGCGAAGGTGGGCGGCGTCGGGGTCGGCCAGGTTTCCGTCGAGGAAGGCGAGGACGCGCATTCCCTCACCGTACTCACATAGTCTTGTGGTTATGGCCTACCGCTCGCCGTTGCTCGAAGCCCCCCGCGCGATCGCCGCGCCCGACGGACACCCCGAGGCGGGAGTTCCGTGGCACTGGGGCGATCCGTTCGCCGAGCAGCGCACCGCCGCGCGCGGTGTGGTCGTGATCGACCGCTCGCACCGCGAAGTCCTGGCTGTTTCAGGCGAAGAACGCTTGAGCTGGCTGCACCTCGTGATCTCCCAGCACGTGACGGAGCTGCCCGAAGGGTCAGGCACCGAAGCCCTCGTGCTCGACAGTCAGGGCCACATCGACACGCACTTCGTGCTGGCGCACCTCGACGGCACCGTCTGGCTCGACAGCGACCCGGGCCCCGTCGCCTCGAGCGCGCTGCCCAAGGGCGGCAAGCAGACGTTGCGTGAATACCTCGAGGCGATGAAGTTCTGGTCGAAGGTCGAGATCCGCGACGCCACAACGGAACTCGCCGTCCTCACCGTGCTCGGGCCGGAGGCCGAACGCGTGCTCACGGCCGTGGGGGTGGAGGTCGGCGCCGAGCCGTATGCCGTGTCGGCGTTGCCCGGCGGCGGTTTCGCCCGCCGCATGCCGTGGCCGTCTCGGTCCAGTGTGGACCTTCTGGTGCCGCGCGAAGAGCTCGCGACGTGGTGGCAGCGCCTCACCGACGCGGGCGCGCGCCCGGCCGGCAGCTGGACGTTCGACGCGCTGCGCGTGGAGTCGCGGCACCCGCGCGTCGCCGTGGACACCGACGACCGCACCATTCCGCACGAGGTCGGCTGGATCGGCAGCGCCGCCCACGTGGCGAAGGGCTGCTACCGCGGCCAGGAAACCGTCGCGAAGGTGCACAACGTCGGGCGCCCGCCGCGCTACCTGGCGCTGCTGCACCTCGACGGTTCACCCGAGATCACGCCCGAAACGGGTGACCCGGTGCGCCTCGGCGAACGTGTGGTGGGCCGCGTGGGCACCGTCGTGCAGCACCACGAGCTCGGCCCGATCGCGCTGGCCTTGGTCAAACGCTCCGTGCCGGCGGGCGCGGAACTGCTCGCCGGCCTGGGGAAAGACGACAAACAGGACGACTCTGAAAACCCCACTGACCGCACCGTTCAGGCCATCGTGGACCCCGACTCCGTGCCGGGCGAGCACGCCGCACCTGGTCGGGAGGCCGCGCAACGGTTGCGGGGCTGAACTGAACCCGGCGGTAGCATTGTCGGGGAATCTAGAGCAGGATGTGCCCGTGATCGAAGTGCGTCCCGGTGGGCGACGGCGGATCGACCGCGTCCTCGCCCCGGGATACCTCACCGGACTCGGCGACCTGCCGCTGCCGGTGCTGCGCGAACGCCGTGACGAGGCCGCGCAGGAGGAGACCGACCTCTCGTACCTGCGCCGGCTGCTGCACGCGCGGATCGACATCGTGCGCGCGGAACAGCAGCGCCGGTCGTCCGGTGGCGTCAACAGCATCGTCGACCAGCTCGCCACGATCCTCGCCGACAACGCGCTCGGCCCCGCCACCGGTTCCGGGCGCCACCAGCAGCTCGAACCTTCGCGCGCCGGCGAGCACCGCCGCCACGCCGAGGCGCTGATCGGCGACACGGACCTCACCGACGTCGGCACGCTCTCCGACGACAAACTCGCCGCCGCGCTCGACACGTACGCCACCGAGGAGTCTTCGGTGTCCACGTTCCGGCGCCAGGTGCAAGGCGTGATGGACACGCTCAACGCCGAGATCGCCGGCCGCTACCAGCGCGGCTCCGCGACCGTCGACGAGCTGCTCGACTCCGAGCTGGGACGCACCGAAGAGTGACGGAACCGGTTCTCGTCGAGGTCGAGCGGTCCGGCCTCGTGGAAAGCGTGCACCGCGGTTCGCTGGTGATCACGGCGCCGGACGGCAGCGTGATCCACTCCGTGGGCGACGTGACCGGCCCCGTCTTCCCGCGGTCGTCGACCAAACCCCTGCAGGGCGTCGGCATGCTGCGCTCCGGCCTGGACTACGACAGCGCCGACCTCGCGCTGGCCTGCGGCTCCCACTCCGGCGAATCCGGCCACGTCGAGCGCGTCGCGGCGATGCTCGCGGCGGCCGGTCTCGACGAGTCGGCGCTGGCCTGCCCGCCCGCGTACCCGCTGCACGAGCCGACGATGCACGCGGCGACCGAGCCGTTGCGCGTCACGATGAACTGCTCCGGCAAGCACGCCGGGATGCTCGCCACGTGCGTCGCCGCGGGCTGGCCGACCGACGGTTACGAGCAGCCCGGTCACCCGTTGCAGAAGGCCCTGGCCGACACCGTGGTGGAGCTGACCGGGGAACCGATCGCCACGACCGGCGTCGACGGCTGCGGCGCGCCGCTGTTCGCCTACTCGCTCACGGGCCTGGCCCGTGCGTTCGGCCGGTTGGTGCAGGCGCCTTCCGGTTCGGACGAGCGGCGCGTGGCCGACGCCATGCGCGCGCACCCGTGGCTGGTCGCCGGCACGGACCGGGAGGACACCGCGCTGATGGGCGGGGTGCCGGGGCTGCTCTCGAAGATCGGCGCCGAGGGCGTGCTGGCCTTCGCTCTGGCCGACGGCACGGCGGTGGCGCTGAAGATGTCCGACGGCGCGAAGCGCGGCTGTGCGCCGCTGGCCGTGGCGGTGCTCGCGCACCTGGGCGTGGACGTCTCCGACCTCGAAGTCCTCGCGAACCCGCCGGTGCTCGGTGGTGGCCGGCCCGTGGGCCGGCTGCGGGTCAGTTGGAGCGCTCCCTAGCCGCGAGGTCGCCCCAGAACTCGCGCAGCTCGGAGAACAGCTCGGCCAGCTCCTCGACATTGCCGGTGCGCAGGGCTTCGAGGATGTCGTGGACCTCCTCGGCCGTGGTGTCGGACTCGAGGATCGCGTCGGCGAACAGCTGCACGAGGCCGCCGTAGTCCAGCTCCACCACGGAGTCGGGGTCGAAGCTCTCCAGCCACCGTTGCGTCTGCGACAGGACGCGACCCGGACCGGAGTCGCCGAACGCGGCCTCGATCAGCTCGCCGGCCTCAGCCGCGCGGGTCAGCGCGTCGGACATCGACGTGCGCCAGGAGAGCTCGCGCGCCGGATCGTCCTGGCCGGAGCCGAGAACGAGCTTGCGCTCGTCGGGGTCGACGAGGACGAACCACGGCAGCGGCACGGTCCAGGTGGTGGTGAGGGTGTGGGCGGCGGCCGTGGTCAGGTCGGCCATCGCCGCCTTCGTGCGCGAGCGGGCGCGGTCGGCCGAGACGCCGCCGGCGTCGAGCACGGCGTTCTTCAACGCCGGGGTCGCGTCGCCGAGGAAGGTCACCAGCGCGGCGGCCGCGCGGGCGCGCAGTTCGAGCGGGCACACGAACGGGCCTTCGCCGGGGTGACCGGCCGGGACCTCCGCCGGGTCGAGCACGAGGACGTCGGTGAGCAGGCTCGGCGCGGGCCGCCCGTCGGCGAGCTCCGCGGGCAGCAACCGGGCGGGCGCGGCAGCCTGTGACTTGAGCCACACGGACTGCTCGCGTTCGCCGATCGCGGCCCGGCGCAGCTTCGCCGCGGCGACGGCTTCACGCAGCCGGTCGTCGGGCGGGTCGCCGAGCGCGAGCAGGGGTTCGTACACCCTCAGATACGCCACGAAGGGACGGAGCACCTGAGCATCGTGGCACGCCCACCTGCGCCGATCCCCACCGACAGGCCGGTAACCGGCGTCCGGCGGACACTGTCGCCACCGGCACACCGTGCCACGTCGCATCGAACCCCCGGGACACGGTACGGTGTGACCAGGAAAGAACTGTCGAGACGATGCGGGGCCGCCGATTCCCCCGGCCGCCCCGCCCCTGTGCGAGGGGGTCGAGCCATGGGGCGCGGCCGGGCTAAGGCCAAGCAGACGAAGGTGGCGCGCGAGCTCAAGTACAGCTCCCACGACACCGATTTCGATGCTTTGCAGCGCGAGCTGTCGAGTGATTCCTCGGCCAACAACGGGCACGAGGACGACAACCGGTACGAGGACCCGTACGACGACGGGTACGACGAATACCGGCGTTGAGCAGACGCGATACGCGAGGGTGGAGTCCGGGCACTGCCCGGCACCACCCTCGCGCGTCGCGTGCTGCCCATTTTCTGTGCCTGCGTGACGAAGGAGCTAGCCGGTGACAGACATTCAGCGAGTCGGCGTGGTGGGTGCCGGGCAGATGGGCTCGGGCATCGCCGAGGTGCACGCCAAGTCGGGTTTCGACGTGGTGATCACCGAGGTCAGCCAGGCTGCCCTCGACGCCGGCAAGGCGCGCATCGAGAAGTCGCTGCAGCGCGGCGTGAAGAACGGCAAGCTCTCGGCTGACGACGCCGCCGCGGCGTTGGGGCGCCTTCGCTTCACGACGGACCTGGCCGACCTCGCGGACCGCGACCTGGTCATCGAGGCCATCCTGGAGCAGGAACAGGCCAAGACCGACGTCTTCGCCCAGCTCGACAAGCTCGTCTCCCGCCCCGACGCGATCTTCGCGTCCAACACGTCGTCCATCCCGATCGTCAAGATCGCCATGGCCACGAGCCGCCCGCAGCAGGTCGTGGGCATCCACTTCTTCAACCCGGTGCCCGTGCTGCCGCTCGTCGAGCTGGTCCCGTCGCTGCTCACGGCCGACGACACCGCCCGCCGCGCCGAGGAACACGCCGGAGCCCTGGGCAAGACGGTGATCCGCGCCCAGGACCGCGCCGGCTTCATCGTCAACTCGCTGCTGGTGCCCTACCTGCTCTCCGCGATCCGCATGGTCGAATCCGGCTTCGCCACCGCCGAAGACATCGACCGCGGCATGGAACTCGGGACGGCCCACCCGATGGGCCCGCTGCGCCTGTCGGACCTCATCGGCCTCGACACCGTGAAGGCCATCGCGGACTCGATGTACGACGAGTTCAAGGAACCCCTCTACGCGGCCCCTCCGCTCCTCCTGCGCATGGTCGACGCGGGGCTGATGGG
Organism: Amycolatopsis sp. NPDC047767; assembly: GCF_040704195.1. Taxonomy (NCBI): domain Bacteria; kingdom Bacillati; phylum Actinomycetota; class Actinomycetes; order Pseudonocardiales; family Pseudonocardiaceae; genus Amycolatopsis; species Amycolatopsis sp. NPDC047767. The sequence goes on along the minus strand of NZ_JBEYSJ010000007.1, from coordinate 314,386 downwards.
GAAGAAGTCCGGGCGGGGCTTTTACACATACTGATCGCTGATCGCCTGTTTGCCGGCAGGTTCACCGCGCCGCTAGGCCGCTGCACGGCAGTGCGAGCGGTCCGTCGGGCGGGCCGACGAGCGGTCTCGTTTCACCCCGCGCGCAGGCGCGAGTGGACCGTTCGGACCGCAACCCACCACGTGAGCGGTCCCCTCGGCCACGAGTTCGTCGCGAGCGGTCCCGCCGATCGGCCAGTGCGCCGCGAACGGTCCCGCCGGTCGCACGGGCGTGGAGCGAGTCGTCCATTTGCGACGCCGTCGTGACCTTCGGCCCGATCAAGGCCTGAACGAAGCCCTCCGAGCCGCGCGGCGGAGGAGGGTCAGGATGGCCGGCCCCAAGACCAGGATCGCGACCAGGTTCGTGAGTGCCCGGCCCGTGTCCCAGCCGAGGGTGGACGTGAGGACCGTGAAGACCAGGAAGCGGTGCAGGTTGGCGCCCAAGGGTGCGCCCGGGACGAAGTCCAGGGAGGAGGCGCCCGCGAGGAACGGCCAGGTGAACATGCTCATCGCGAGCCCGTAGAAGTACGCGGCCACCACGCCGTACGCAGCGAGCAGCGCGATCTCCCAGCGGCCGCGCACAGCGCGTGGCAGCAGGCCCGCTCCCAGGCCGACCAGGGAAGACGCGAGCATCTGGAACGGCAGCCACGGCCCGACGCCGCCCGTGAGCAGGGCGGACGCGAAGAGCGAGGTCGCGCCGAGCACGAAGCCGAAGCCGGGGCCGAAGACGCGGCCGGCGAGCACCAGCAGGAAGAACACCAGCTCGATGCCGCCCGTGCCGGCGCCGAGGGGGCGCAGCGCGGCGTCGACGGCGGACAGGACGCCGAGCAGGGCCAGGGCCTTCGCGTCGAGGCCGCCGCTGGACAGTTCGGCGAGCACGATCAGGATCAGCACCGGCAGCGTCGCCATGAAGACGAACGGCGCGTCGGCCGTGTGACCCGATGGTGGCGTCGACACGAAGAGCGGCCAGCAGAACATCGCCAGGCCAAGCACCACGGCGACCGCGAGCACGAAAACGGTTCGCAGCCGGATCCGGACGGCCGGGCCGAGGAAGTCCGTCACCGCAGCGCCTGCTCGACCTCGGCGACCGTCAGCCACTCCTGCGGCGCCAGGACCTTCGCCACCTGCGGCGCGAAGGCCGGCGACGACACCACGACGTCGGCCGTCGGGCCGTCGGCCACCACCTCGCCGTCGGCCAGGACCACCACGCGGTGGGCGGCCACGGCGACGAACTCGACGTCGTGCGTGGCCAGCAGCACCGCGACGCCCGAAGAAGCCAGCGAAGCCAGCACGGCCGCGAAGTGGCGCTTCGCCGGGTAGTCCAGGCCGCGGGTCGGCTCGTCGAGCAGGACAACCGGCGGCGCGGCGGCCAGCTGCACGGCCAGCACGAGCGCGAGCCGCTGGCCTTCGGACAGGTCACGGGGGTTCGCCTCCGGTGAGACGCCCGGAACCAGCCGGTCCAGCAACGCCCGGGCCGTGCCCGCGGCGGCGCCCGACTCGGTGTCGGCCTGCCGGCACTCGGCGGCCACGGAGTCGAGGTACAGCAGGTCGGACGGGGTCTGCGGCACCAAGCCGACACGCGACCGGGCCGCCCGGGGCCGCGCCGCAGCCGGGTCCACACCCAGCACGTCGACGGTCCCGCCCGAGCGCGGCCCGCTGCCCTGCAGCGCCCAGAGCAGCGAAGACTTGCCGGACCCGTTGCGCCCCATCAACGCGACGACCTCACCTCGGCCCAGCCGCAGGTCCACCCCGCGCACGGCCACTACGCCTCCGTAGCGCACCTGCACCCCCCGCGCGGTGAGCACGGCCTCCGTAGGCACGCGGGCCGCGGCGGGGCGGGCCGCCGTCGAGAGCCGTTCTCGCAACGGTCCCGCCCGCCGCCGCGCGTCCCGCACCGAGAGCGGCAGCGGCGACCAGCCCGCGAACCGGCCGAGCTCCACGATCGGCGGCGCGACGTCGGCGTCCGCGAACACCTCCGCCGGTGGTCCGGACCGCACGGAACCGTCGCCCGGGAGGTAGAGCAGCCGGTCGGCGTACTGCGCCACACGCTCCATCCGGTGCTCCGCGACGACGACCGTGGTGCCGAGGTCATGCACCAGCCGCGTGATCGCGGCCAGCACCTCCTCGGCGGCGGTCGGGTCGAGCGCCGACGTCGGTTCGTCCAGCACGAGCACGCCCGGGTGCGCGGTGAGCACCGACCCGATCGCCACGCGCTGCTGCTGCCCGCCGGAAAGCGTCCGAAGTGGACGGTCGCGTAGCTCGGCGATGCCCAGCAGGTCGAGCGTCTCCTCCACGCGCTTGCGCATCACGTCGGGCGCCACGGCCAGCTGCTCCATCGCGTACGCGAGCTCTTCCTCCACAGTGTCCGTGACGAACCCCGCGAGCGGGTCCTGCCCCACGACGCCGACGACGGACGCCAGCTCACGCGGTGGGTGCGTCGCGGTGTCCAGACCGGCGACGAGCACCCGTCCGGCCAACGTGCCGCCGGTGAAGTGGGGCACGAGCCCGTTGATGGCACCGAGAAAAGTCGACTTGCCGACCCCGGTTCGCCCGGCCACCAGGCACAGTTCGCCTTCCTCCACCACGAGGTCGACGCCGTGCAGCACGGGCGCGGAAGCGCCGTCGTAAGTGACCGTGACCTGCGAGAACTCGATCACCGCGCCACCTCCACAACGGACTGCGGCCGCGGCGCGAGCCACGCCGGCAGCACCCCGATCAGCACGGCCAACGTCGGCACCAACGGCAAGGTGGGCCAAGCCGGCGGGCTGACCGACGTGGCCAACGAGGCCGGCGAAGCAGCCAGCAGCAGCCCCGCCGACGCGACGCCGCACAGCACCACCAACGTCTCCGGCAGCCGCCACGGATCGGGCCGGTACGCCGTCCGCTGGATGCGCCGCCCGCCCAGCACGAACCCGGCGGACGCCACGGCCAGCCCCGCCACCAGCATCGGCACGCCGAGCCAGCTCGACGACCCGTCCAGCACCCCGTACACCCCGACGGCGACCCCGACCAGTCCGGCGAGCACGCAAGCGGCGATCAGCACCCGCACGCGCGGTGCGAGGTACCCGCGCCGGCCGTAGCCGCGCGAGTCCATGGCCGCCGCGAGCAGGAGCGAGCGGTCCAGCGCGTCCGCCAGCACCGGCACGAAAACCCCCTTCACGAACCTCAGCCCCCGTCCACGCGCCGCGCGCAGCCGGCGCGCGCGCCGCACCCGCTGCACGCTCTCCACCAGCTGCGGGGCCACCGAAAGCGCCACCGTGACCGCCGTGCTCACCTCGGCCAACGCACCGGGCACGGCCTTGAGCAGGCGTTTCGGGTTGGCCAGCGCGTTGGCGGCGCCCACGCAGAGCACGATCGTGGCCAGCCGCAGGCCGTCGTAGAAGCCGCCGAGCAGCTCCTCGGCCGACGTGGGCCCCAGCAGCTCGATCCCGGCGGCCGCGGCGGGCAATGGGATCGTCGGCAGCGTGAACAGCACGTGGCCGCCGTCCTCGCCGCCGATGAGGATGCGGAACAGCACGCGCGACACCACGATCACGGCCGCGACCAGCGCGTACACGCGAAAAGCCAGCGCCCACGGCGCGTCGCCCCGGCGGTTCACCACCACGAACCCGGCCACGGCGATCACCAGCGCGAGCAGCAACGGGTTGGTGGTGCGGCTCGCGGCGACGGCGAGCGCGAGCGCCCACACCCACCACGCACCCGGGTGCAGAGCCCGCGCGTTACCGGGCAGCACGCCTGCGCCGCAGCCCGACGACCACTCCGGCGACGACCAGCGCCACGATCACGACGAGCCCGATCACCAGGCTCCACGGAAAGCCGCTGCCGCCGGAATCCGTCGACGCGGCCGCGGGAACCGGCGCGTTGGCCTTCCGCACCGGCGCCACCCGCGGCGGCGGGTAGTCCTGGAAGGACTTGTTGTGCGCGAACGACCAGCCCTCGAAGCTCCCCGCCGGCGGCTTCCAGCCCTGCACCCCGACCTGGCTCGAAGCCCACTTGCCGCCGTCGGTCGCCGTCCAGAAGCTCCACGACGCGCTCTCCGGCGGCATCCCCGAGCACGACTGGTCGACCGGTTTGCCCTCGATCTTGCAGATCAGCGCCAGGCCGTACTTGCCGACGCCCGCGATGTCGAGGCCCGCGTTCTGCATGGCCGCCACCCCGTCGGCCTGCGGCCCGGGCGCGCAGCGGATCAGGGTGTCGCCACCGAGGTCCTGGAAGTCGACCACCACCGTCACGCCGGTGGCGTCGGGACAGTAGCCCGCGGTGCCCTTCCCGGGCACGGTCGCGGTGGCGGGACTCGCGCCGGACAGGCCGGCGGTGACCAGGAGCGCGGCCACGGCCAGGAGCCGGACTGCAGGGAACAACCGCATCGTTGATGAACCTCGCATCGAGTCGGACCACGGCGGGCGATCCGGCTCACGGCCGCGCGGGCGGCCGCTCACGGTTGCGGGTCAGCGCCGGATTCCCACCGGCTTCCCCCGATCGTGGTGTACAGCTGACCGACGTTAACCCACCGGAGGTACCCGCCGGAAGCGGCGCCGGACACACCTACACTTCCGGGCGTGGACGTCGGACAGCTGCGCATCGGCCTCGTCGGAACCGGTCCCTGGGCGACCACGGTGCACGCGCCGGGACTGGCCGAACACCCCGGCACCGAGCTCACCGCCGTGTGGGCGCGCCGCGTCACCAGCGCCCGCCCGCTGGCCGAGGCCCACGACGCGGTCGGCACCGACGACCTCGACGAGCTGTTCTCCCTGGTCGACGCCCTAGCCTTCGCCGTGCCGCCCGCCGTGCAGGCGGAGATCGCGACGCGCGCGGCCGAGGCCGGCAAGCACCTGATCCTCGAGAAGCCCATCGCCGCCGACCTGGCGAGCGCGCAGCGGCTGGCCGACGCCGTGGACAAGGCCGGCGTCGCGTCGCTCGTGATGCTCACGCTGCGGTTCTCCCAGCAGACGCGCGAATGGCTCGACGGCCTCGCCGCCTCGGGCGGCTGGCGCGGCGGCGGCGCACGCTGGCTTTCGGGCGCGTTGCTCGGCGGGCAGTACTCGACGTCGGCGTGGCGGCTCGACGCGTCCGGCGGCGCGCTCGCCGACATCGGCCCGCACGCGTTCGACCTGCTCGACGCCGCCCTCGGCCGCATCACCGACGTGCTCGCGGCCCACCGCGGCCCCGACGACCTGTGGCAGCTGATGTTCGCCCACGAGGGCGGCGCGACGAGCACCGCGACGCTGTCGCTGCGGCTCCCGGTTCAGCCGACCGTGGTCGAGGTCGCGGTCTACGGCGAGCACGGCTACCGGACACTCGGCCGCAAACCAGGCACCGCCGGGGAGGCCTACACGGCTCTGCTGGACGACTTCGCGGCCATGGTCGCGAGTGGCACGACCACGCACCCGTGCGACGTCCACCGTGGCCTGCACCTGTCCGCGCTCATCGAGAAGGCGCGCGAGCTCGCCGGGTAGTACACAGGCTCAAACCCTTGATTTCCGTTGTGAACCAAGGCTTTCCGCCAAGTCGGCGCAATCCTTCCACAGGGTTGTCCACAGCATCCACTATGGACGGTCCGCGCCTCGACCGAACCACGGGAAGCCGTTTCGCGCCACCGGAAAGATCACCGAATAGTGCGGCCCGCTGAGCATGCCGACTCGAACCGGCAATGCGAAGGTTGATCTTGGGAGGGCGGGAAGAAGCAGTTCAGAGGGGTTCGAGAAGGGAAGCGCATGGGTGCCTTGCTGCGCGCTTTCTGGGGGATCATCCCGATCACGGCCATCGCGTTGCCATACGCGCTGCTTTGCTGGCCCTTGCTCGCCGCGCGGAGGCGGCGAAGAAGCAGCGACGTCAGCCTCGGCCACGCGTCGGCGACCGCGGCCGTCGATGTGACGGCGGTGACGCTCGGCGCGCTCGTGCTCTGCCTGGTCATCATGCCCGTCGGCACCGATTCGGGGAGCACCCTCGACCTGGTGCCCGGCGCCGACCTCACCGCCGCGCTGTCCGACGACGGATCGCTCTGGCAGGTCGTCGGCAATCTGCTCCTCCTGAGCCCGCTGGGCGCGCTCGTGCCGCTGCGCCTGCGCCGGCTGCGGTCGCTCAGCCGGATCGCGCTCACCGCCCTGAGCGCGTCCGTGCTGGTGGAGGCCACGCAGTTCCTCATCCAGAGCGGCCGTGTGACCTCGACCGACGACGTGCTGCTCAACACCATCGGCGCCACGCTGGGCGCCGCCCTGACCCGCCGCGGCTGGCGCTACTTCGACGTGGTGCCCGTGGTCGCGATCCCGCAGCAGGTGCGGCGGACCGTCTGCAACGCGCCCGTCCGCCTGCGCGTGCCGCGGTCGGTGTGGGACACGCGCTACGCCGGGATCGGGCATCCGGAACGGCGCTGAGCCGGCCGAACCGCGCTAAATCGCTTGCGCCCGCTGGGACACTGAAAGCTCTCGGATCTTCGGACGAAGGAACGCCTATGTTTGCCGCCGCTGCTCGCGACGGCCGAGGTCAGGCCTGACGCGAGCCCGTCAGCCGTCCTTCCCATGCCCTGCCCGCTTCGGCAGCGCGCGTGGGTCTCCTTCGACCCCGAAAGGGTTCACCCAGCATGTCCGCCCTTCAGGCGTATGTCCGTGCCACCGCACCCCGAGGCCGTGACGTCGAACGGATCGGCCCGTTCCTCGCGACCTTCTCCCGCACCGGCGACAACCCGATGCTCAACTACGCGATCCCGGACGACGGCGCCGCGCCGTCACCCGAGGAGATCACCGCGCTGACCGAGGCGTACGCGCGCCGCGGCCGGCAGCCCCGGCTGGAGTTCTTCACCGAAGCCGCGCCCGGCCTGGAGGAACTCCTCGTCGCGCAGGGGTATTCGCTCGAGCGGCGCGTGCCGCTCATGACCTGCACCCCGACCGGCTTCGTGGACCGCCCGGCACCCGCCGGGATCCTGCTCCGCGTTCCGGAGACCGACGCCGACGTGCGCAGCCTGCGTTCGGCGCAGAACGTCGCCTTCGGCGCGTCGCCGGAGGTGTCGGACGCGGAGCTGGCGAGCACCCGCTCGTTCGGCGACCGCGCCGTGCGCGCCGAGGACACCGCGACCGGCGCGGTGATCGGCGGCGGGTTCGCGCTGGACATCGTGGACGGTGCGGCCGAGATCGCCGGCATCGCCGTCGCCGAGGCCTACCGCGGCCGCGGCATCGCGTCGGCGATCACGGCGTACCTGACCCGCCTGGTCCACGAGCGGGGTGGCCCCACGGCCTTCCTCACCCCCGGCGACCTTGGCATCGCCACGGTGTACCGCCGCGTCGGCTACCAGCCGGCCGGCGAGTGCGTGCACCTCTCGGTGAGCTAGTCGTCGAACCGGCCGCCGCGGCCGCGTTTCACGTCGCTGCGGCGTTTCTTCGCGGCCAGGCGGCGTTCCTTCGAACCCCGGGAGGGTTTGGTGGGACGCCGCTTGGCCGGCGGCGGCGCGGAGGCCTTGAGCAGCAGGTCGGCGAGGCGTTCACGCGCGGCGTCGCGGTTCTGCAGCTGCGAACGCTGCTCGCTGGCGGCGATGGTGAGCACGCCGTCGACAAGGCGGCCCGCCAGCCGCGCCACGATCCGCTCGCGCAACGGCTCCGGGATCGCCGCCGACCGCGCGACGTCGAACGAAAGCTCCACGCGCGAGTCGGTGGTGTTCACGCCCTGCCCACCCGGTCCGGACGACCGGGAGAAGCGCTCGCTCAACTCGGCCGCCGGGATCACGAACCGGGAGCCGACCACCACGTCCTCTGCCACTGCCACGCTGTCCAGTCTCCCAGCCGCGACAACCGCGTTTCTAGAACCGCGGGTGGTCGCCCGAGAGCACGGCGCGCGGGCCGTCGGGGTCGTCGGCCGGCTGCACGTCGCCGAGGATCCACGCCGGCACGTGGCGCGCGGTCAGCACGGCCAGCGCCCGGTCGACGTCCTCGGCCGACACGATCGCGACCATGCCGATGCCCATGTTGAACGTCTTCTCCAGCTCGGCGCGCTCGACCTTGCCGCGCTGCCCGATCAGCGCGAACACCGACGCCGGCGTCCACGTGCCCCGCTCCAGCCGCGCAACCAGCCCGCGCGGCATCACACGCGCGAGGTTCGCCTCGAGGCCACCGCCGGTGATGTGCGCGAAGGTGCGCACCTCGGTCTCGGCGGCCAGCGCCAGGCAGTCCTTGGCGTAGATCTTCGTCGGCTCCAGCAGCTCCTCGCCGAGCGTGCGGCCGAACTCCTCGACGTGGCCGTCGAGCGGCATGCGCGCGATGTCGAGCAGCACGTGGCGGGCCAGCGAGTAGCCGTTGGAGTGCAGACCGGAGGAGCCCATGGCCAGCACGACGTCGCCCGGGCGCACCTTCTCGGGCGTGAGCAGCGCGGACGCCTCGACCACGCCGACGCCCGTGGCCGAGATGTCGTAGTCGTGCTCGCCCATCAGGCCCGGGTGCTCGGCCGTCTCGCCGCCGAGCAGGGCGCAGCCGGCCTGCACGCAGCCCTCGGCGATGCCGCCGACGAGCGCCGCGATCTTCTCCGGGACGACCTTGCCGACCGCGATGTAGTCCTGCAGGAACAGCGGCTCGGCGCCCGTCACGACCAGGTCATCGACGACCATGGCCACCAGGTCGATGCCCACGGTGTCGTGCTTGTCGAGCGCCTGCGCGACCGCGATCTTGGTGCCCACGCCGTCGGTGGACGACGCGAGCACCGGCTCTTTCCACTTGTCGAGCTTGAGCGAGAACAGCCCCGCGAACCCGCCGACCCCGCCGCGCACCTCCGGGCGGGTGGCGCGCTCGGCGTGGGGCTTGAGCAGCTCGACGGCCTGGTCACCGGCTTCGATGCTGACGCCGGCGGCTGCGTACGTGGCGCTCGTGGACTCGCTCACGGAAGCGGACTCCCTACTGGACAATTCGGACTAGGGACGCCGGACGGCGTCTTCGGCACCGTACCCGGCCGGGCTGACCGGAGTCGCTTTGCCATTGACCGAATCCATGCTTTCCAGCAGGTGCTTGCCGATCAACGCGTCGTCCGGCAGGTCGATGGGGTATTCGCCGGAGAAGCACGCGGTGCACAGGCGCGACTTCGGCTGCTCCGAGGCCGCGACCAGGCCGTCGAGCGAGATGTAGCCCAGCGAGTCGGCTCCGATCGAGCGGCGGATGCCGTCGAGGTCGACACCGTTGGCCACGAGCTCGGCGCGCGAGGCGAAGTCGATGCCGTAGAAGCACGGCCAGCGCACGGGCGGCGAGGCGATCCGCACGTGGACCTCGAGCGCGCCGGCCTCGCGCAGCATGCGCACGAGCGCGCGCTGGGTGTTGCCGCGCACGATCGAGTCGTCGACCACGACCAGGCGCTTGCCGCGGATCACGTCGCGCAGCGGGTTGAGCTTCAGCCGGATGCCCAGCTGGCGGATCGTCTGCGACGGCTGGATGAACGTGCGCCCGACGTAGGCGTTTTTCACCAGGCCGGTGCCGTAGGGGATGCCCGAGCCCTGCGCGTAGCCGATCGCGGCCGGCGTGCCGGACTCCGGTACGGGCATGACCAGGTCGGCGTCGGCCGGATGCTCGCCGGCGAGCCGTCGGCCGATCTCCACACGCGTGGCGTGCACGCTGCGGCCGGCGATCGTGGTGTCGGGGCGGGCGAGGTAGACGTACTCGAACACGCAGCCCTTGGGCTCCGGGTTCGCGAAGCGCGACGAGCGCAGGCCTTCGGCGTCGATGGCGATGAGCTCACCCGGCTCGACCTCGCGCACGAACGACGCGCCGCAGATGTCCAGCGCGGCCGTCTCGCTCGCCACGACCCAGCCGCGCTCCAGGCGGCCGAGCACCAGCGGGTGCACGCCGTGGGGGTCGCGGGCGGCGTAGAGGGTGTTCTCGTCGGCGAAGACCAGGCAGAACGCGCCCTTGAGCGTCGGCAGCAGCTCCATGGCCGCGGCCTCGATGCCCTTGTCGGCCGCGTTGGCGGCGAGCAGGCCGCAGACGAGGTCGGAGTCGCTGGACGAGCCGGTGAGGCCCGCGTGCGGCTTGAGACCGGCGGCCTTCGTGCGGTCGCGCAGCTCGGCGGTGTTGACGAGGTTGCCGTTGTGCGCGAACGACAGGCCGCTGCCGGTGGCGGTGGTGCGGAAGATCGGCTGCGCGTTCTCCCAGATCGTGGCGCCGGTCGTGGAGTAGCGGCAGTGCCCGACGGCGATGTGGCCCTGCAGCGACTGCAGCACCTGCTCGTCGAACACCTGGCTGACCAGGCCGAGGTCCTTGAAGACCACGATCTGCGAGCCGTCGGAGACCGAGATGCCGGCCGCCTCCTGCCCGCGGTGCTGCAGCGCGTACAGGCCGTAGTAGGTCAGCTTCGCGACCTCTTCCCCGGGAGCCCAGACGCCGAAGACGCCACACTCCTCGCGGGGTTCCGGGTCGGGCTGGTCAGGACTGGCGGAGGGGTCGGAAACCACCGAGGTGCTCCCAGGAAGACGTGGGCGGGCCAAGTCCAAGTGTAAGGGGTGTTAAGGCGGGTCACGCCGTGCGCGACGTGGTTCTCCCCACTTCACCACGGCGTTTGAGAGAGCGGTGCTCGCGTTGTGGATCTTGGTTCTCGGCCCTGAGCATGAACCAGGCCCCGCACGACGTGGCTGTCCACCTCGCACGGGGCCTGAAGATCAAGGGTTTTTCAGCGGGCCGCGAGCCACTTCGAAGTGCCGCCGCGCCCGGGCACCCAGCACCCCTTGGCGGGGGCGAGCGCCTTGGTTTCCTCGTCGGGGAGCGCGAGGACCTCGGTCAGCACCTCGGCCACCTCACCGCGGCGGCGCCACAGCCACCTCTCGGGCTCGAAGACGTTGTCCTCCGTGCCCGGCACGCGCGTGGCGATCGCGTCGTCCTCGGCATTGAGCCGGACGACGTCCACCACGTTGTCGTGCACCCGGACGCCGACGACGGCTTCGAACTCGCCGTTCGCGTCCGTCTGGTGCACGAACTGGTAGCCGCGGCCGATGAGCTCCTGGAGACCGATCTCGACGGTCTCCAGCGCGTCAGCCGAGGACATCGTCGAATTCGCCGTCCTTCGCGCCGGCGAGGAACGCGGCCATCTCCGCGCGGGTGTACACGAGCGCCGGGCCGGTCGGGAAGCGGGAGTTGCGCATCGCGATCTCGCCGGAAGCCAGCGGAGCGACCTCCACACAGTTGCCCACAGCGCCGCTGTAGCTCGCCTTGCGCCACTGGGCGCCGGTCAGACGGTCGGCCGGAATGCCGTTCTCGAACCGCTCAGCCATGATCCCCACCTTCCGGGACGGTGAAAAGCTCAGGAATCTGCACGTGCATCTACCTGTGACTGGGACGCTAGCACGCGCTCATGCAGCGGTAAATGCACGTGCAGAAGTTTTTGCAATTTTCTCACTGCGTGACGACAGACTTCAGTAGAAAGTCCCGGTCGGGCGATTACACCGCCACTCGAAGGGGTGAAAAGTCACGCTGCGTCGCTGTTGACGCGGGGAAAGTCGCGCTCCGCGAAAACCCGACAAACCGCCGCTCTCAGCGGGTGAACAGCCGCGACGGGGTGTGAGCGCCGGGGTTTCGGTGAACGGGTGGCGTGGCGTGGGGGCGCCTCGATGCCCCGCAGGGTGACACGCCGGCGGGATGCCCGCAACGCGGCCGAGGAGCGTCGAGGGCTCGCGGAGATAGCAGTCGGCGCTCGCCGCACGGGCAGACCTTCGGTCGGACTCGCCACGGCTGGGGCACGGCAGGCACGGCAGGCACGGCAGGCACGGC